>JACFNJ010000202.1 GCA_019454865.1 Bacteroidia bacterium | reverse complement strand
CACAAAAAAAACAAATCCGCGTATTGGAAATTGGTTTTGGAACGGGGCTAAATGCAATTCTTACCTTGCAAGCAGCAGAAAAATCTCAAACCAATTGCTCGTATTACACATTGGATATTTTCCCGTTGCCATTAACTGTAATCAATACATTAAACTACACCCAATTGCTTGAACCTGCATTGCAAAAACATTTTATAAACATACACACCTGCTCATGGAATACTTGGCATACTATCACTACTAACTTTAGCCTTTATAAAGCAGATCAAAGTGTGCATCAATTCCAAACTAATCATACTTTTGATGTGGTTTATTTTGATGCATTTGGACCGGATAAACAACCCGATATGTGGACAAAACATGTTTTTGAAATGCTATATAATAAATTGAATTCGCAAGGTATTTTTGTTACTTACAGCGCAAAAGGCGAAGTTAGAAGAATGTTAAAAGAAATAGGTTTTGATGTAGAGCTACTGCCGGGCCCGCCAATGAAACGACACATGATTCGAGCAATAAAACTTTAAGGTATGCACTTTAATCAATTAATAATAGGACAAGGATTAGCAGGCAGTTTGCTTGCATATCAACTGATGCGGCAAAACCAATCGGTAATGGTAGTAGATGATGGATTAAAATATACATCATCGCGGGTAGCTGCCGGTATGTTTACACCAATAAGTGGCAAACGAATGGTTAAAAGCTGGAAAGTAGATGAACTGTTCCCTATAATGCAAGAAACCTATTTAGAATTAGAAAAATTGTTGGATGAATCGTTTTTAAACAATCAAAACATTCAACTCAGTTTTTCATCCATCAAAGAGCAAAATGATTTTTACAGTGCCCTTACTGATAAAATTAATAAATACGTGGTATCTGAAGAAATAACTCCACACAATGGAATTAATGCACCATTTGGCGCAGTTGAGATAAAACAAAGCGGTTGGTTGAATACAGTAAAATTTTTAGACGCAATTAGAAAATACCTGCAAGGGAAAAATTGCTTTATGCAAAAAGAGTTTTTTGCAAATGATTTAGTATTTGAAAATGAAAAATGGCAGTACCAAAGTCACTCGTTTGATAGCGTAATTTTTTGTCAAGGGTATAGAAACAAATACAATTCTTACTTTGCACATATTCCGGTAATAGATAACAAGGGCGATGTATTTACCGTTACAACTGATGTATTGGATGATAAGAAAATATACAAACGCAGTTGCTATGCAGTGCAATTGGAGCAAGGTATATACAAAGTTGGCTCTACCTTTAAATGGGATAACGATAATACTACTCCAACCAAAGCAGGTTTTGATGAACTGAATGAAAAAACAGAAGCACTAATAAATGGCGCATATCAGGTAATTGATCATTATGTAGGCATTCGCCCAACTACTAAAGACAGACGACCAATATTAGGCAAACATACACAGCATAAAAACATGTATATTTTTAATGGATTGGGCACAAAAGGTGTGTTATTAGCACCGCATTTCAGTAAAGTAATGGCTGATTATATTTTACACAATACATTACCCGATGCAGCAATAGCGGCAGATAGATTAATTTAATAACCCAATAGCAATGCAATTAAACTTTAAAGAATACGGAAGTGGAAATAACTATTTACTAATCTTACATGGATTTTTAGGCTCATTAGATAACTGGCAGACCTTAGCAACCGAGTGGGGCAATGCCGGAATTCATGTATTTGCCATTGACCAACGCAATCATGGAAAATCGCCACACACCAACACGCATACCATAGCACAAATGGTAGAAGATGTAAAAGAATTTATGACACAAAACAATATACCACAAGCAAGTATATTGGGGCATAGTATGGGGGGAAAAGTAGCTATGCAGTTTGCATTAAGTTATGCCTCGCTTACACACAAATTAATAGTTGCAGATATTTCTCCAAGAGCTTATCGCCCGGGAACAAATGATGATGTATTTAATGCAATAGAAAATGTAGATTTAACAACAGCTCAAACACGCAAAGAAATAGAACAAGCAATGGCAGTATATTTAGGAGATTTCGGAACACGACAATTTGTTATGAAAGGATTGGATAGACAAGCCGATGGAAAGTATCAATGGAAATTTAATATTACTACATTAAAAAAAGAATATCCAAACATATTAGCCGAAGTACAAACAAGCACTCCCTTTTATGGTGAAACACTTTTTATAAACGGTGGTAACTCTTTATACATACAGGAAAAAGATATTCCATTAATACAAAATTTATTTCCTAATTATAAACTGCAAACCATTTCTAATGCCGGTCATTGGCTACATGCAGAAAAACCAAATGAAGTTTTTTCAGCAATTTTAAATTTCATACAATAAAATTATTTTAAAAAATAATCTCTGTATTTAGTTGGTACTCGGGAGGGTTTCATAAATCTTACTCAATTATCTTTTAAATCAAACTAACATGTTTTTCCACTTAACCTCCCCTATCCTAGGCATCTTCTAATGAGGCATAATTTTGTGCAAACCGAATTACCCGTTCATCAATAATAATATCTTTGGGTTTAATTGGTTCTCGCAAAACCAATCCTTCCAAACTCCTGCAACGACTTAGAGCCACATACAATTGTCCATGTGCAAATAAGCCGCCTTCTAATTCCAAAATCACTTTATCAAAAGTTAGACCCTGGCTTTTGTGTATAGTAATTGCCCAAGCCAATTTAATCGGGTATTGGCGAAATTCTCCTATTGTTTCACTTTTTACTTTTCGGTTTGCGCTATCCCAATAGTAGCGTTTGTTTTCCCATGTTTCTTTTCGCACTTCTTCTACCTCGCCATTGGACAACATTACTTTTATACTTTCGGTAGTTAGTTCATGTATTTTGCCAATAGTGCCATTTACCCATTTTCCATCCAAATTGTTTTTGATAAAAATTACTTGCGCCCCTTCTTTAAATACCATTGTTAATTCAGTAGGTAAATGCTTGCTGTTAAACTCGCCTGTTATCTCGCCTGCATAGGTAAACTCTTGTCCGCTTAATCGGCTTAATTCAGTTTCGTTGATAGCGGCTGCCACACTATTGCGAGCAGATAAGGTAACATACGTATCGGCAATATCTTGAACAAAATGTTTATTTACACGTGCATTAAGTTTTTGTATATCCAACGCATCGGCTTTATTAAGTCGTATTGAATCCAAAAGATGAATAAAGTTAGAGTCAGTTTGCCGGTATATTTTTCGAAGTTCAATACAATTTAAATGAATGGAACGAAACACTCGTGCATCAAAAAAATAATGACTATTGTAATACGAGTTAAATAAATAATGTTCTACTTCATTGTTTTGTACCACAGGTTCTAATTGAAACAAATCACCAAAAAATATTACTTGTTTTCCGCCAAATGGTTTATCCGGATAGGCTGTATTTAACCGCAAGGTTTGATCAATTGCATCAATAATATCGGCACGCAACATTGATACTTCATCTATTATAAATACATCTGTTTTTTGTATGATTTTATATTTTTGAGAAGTACGAGGAAAGCGATGTATTTCATCATCATTTTCTACAATTGGACGAAAAGGCAACCAAAAAAAAGAATGAATGGTAACACCTCCTACATTTATAGCAGCAATTCCGGTGGGTGCAAGTATTACACATGATTTTTTAGTGTTTTCAACAAAATAGCGCAACAAGGTTGATTTGCCGGTACCCGCTTTACCTGTAATAAATAAACACTCGTTAGTGTTTTCCATAACATCAGTTGCCAATTTAAACTGTGCATTGGTATTGTCAAAAGGCATATTGGCAAGGTTGTTTGAAGGATCGTGCATACTTAAATAATTACATTTGTTTCGTTAGTACAAATTTTTATTTGTATAAAAGTAGTTCAATTTAAAAACAAAATAGGAAGTAATCATATACAAAGTTGCTAACATGTAAGTAA
>JACFNJ010000201.1 GCA_019454865.1 Bacteroidia bacterium | reverse complement strand
TCTCGTAGCATTGGTGTGTTTTTTCTGTTTGATTACACTACAAAATTAACACTATCAATGCTACTATTTAATTGATAAACAAGTATTTATAAACAAAATAATCAACAATACATTATCCCGAACTCAGGTTGGTAATATTTAAGACCAAATTATGTATTAATATTATTTTAAACAAATTATTTTTCACAATTTGTAAAAACAAAAAAGAAATTTTAGCTGGCTAAAACATAGATTGTGTCCTTTGTTGGCATTAGCGCTAATGCAAACCAGTTGATTATTTGTGATTTCCTAAATTTTCAATCAATGCAAATTATATTAAAAAAAATCCTATAATCAGGTGAGTTTTCTTACTGAATTAGCTTATACAATTGGTCAATACTAAATATTTTGAAGCAACTTTTTCCGGATGGTGATGTCTTATTATCAGCAATTGAAAATAATTCATCCACTAATGTATTCATTTCTTCATAGTCAAGTTTGGTTCCAACTCTTATGGCTGCACGTTGAGCCAATACTTTTGCAATATTATGTTGTTTGTTTTTATCGGTTTGTTGTTGCTTATAATTTTCCAAAACTTCTTCTATCAAATGCAGTTCATTATTGTGGTTTAGTTCAGCCGGTAATCCATTAATAGCATACGTATTACCTCCCAAATTATTTATATCAAATCCAAGAGCTTTAATGTCGGGTAATATTTCATTAAATAATAAACTGTCAGCATGGCTTAGTGTAATACTTTTAGGGAAAAGCTTTTGTTGGCTTGCAATGGGATGGTTGTGCATAGCATTAACATACTTATCAAACAATATTCGCTCGTGTGCTGCTTGAATATCTACTAACAAAATTCCACTTTTTACTTGTGTTAAAACAAAAGCACCATGCAACTGCATAAAGTTTTTTGTGTTTGCATTGCTGTCAGAATTTAATTCTAACTCACTACTAATACGCTCAAATCCCCTTGGACTAACGTCTTTTATAGTTTCTTCTTTGTTTAATATTCCAAATAATTCTTGCCAATCTTTAGTGTTTGCTTTGTTTTTAGAAAACGTTTGATGCGCATTGGTTGGTTGGTAAAACGCATCTGTGCTTGTAACCGTGCGATTGTGTGTTTCAGTACTTTTAGCTAAAGGTGTAGCACCAAAATTAATAAATGTATCTTCATTGTTGGGTGTATAGGTAGGAGCATGATAGTGCTCGCCAATAGCCTTTTTACATACTGCTTTTAATATCTGATACAACGATCGTTCATCTTCAAATTTGATTTCAGTTTTTGTGGGATGTATATTAACATCTATTTGAGCCGGATCAATTGAAATGAAAATAACATAGAAAGGAAATTGTTCTTTGCTTATTAAATTTTCGTAACAACTAAATACAGCATGATTTAAATATGCATCTTTAATAAAGCGATTATTAACAAAGAAGTATTGGTCGCCCCTGGTTTTTTTGGCAAACTCCGGCTTTCCTACAAATCCATGTATTTTGGCTATTGTAGTTTCTTCTTCTACAGCAAGCAGTTGTTCGGATGTTTTTATTGAAAAGTATTCTGCAATTCTTTGTTCTAATGTTGTTTTCTTTAAAAAATATACCTCTTCGTTATTGTTGTGTAAGGTAAAAGTTATTTCGGGATGAGCCAGCACTGCTCTTGCAAATTCTTCATAAATATGTTTTGTTTCTACAGGGTTTGATTTTAAAAAATTTCTACGTGCCGGAATATTATAAAAAAGGTTTTTAACCGTAATATTTGTTCCTGTTTCCGTTGCAATTGATTCTTGTTTCAGAACCTCAATGCCTTCTATACTTATAAATGTTCCAATAGCCTCATCCTTTGTTTTGGTTTTCATTTCAACCTGAGCAACGGATGCAATAGTTTTGATATGGTAAATATCTTCTGTTTTACTAATTTTACTTGTAGCATGTCTTTCCCAACACATTCTAGCATCAGTAGCACTCATGCCTTTGCCATTATCTAAAAGTTGAATCCAGGTTTTCCCTCCTTCACGAATTATCAGTTGAATATCTGTAGCACCGGCATCAATAGCATTATCCAAAAGCTCTTTTACAACAGAAGCAGGTCGTTGAATTACTTCTCCAGCGGCTATTTGATTGGCTACGTTTTCGGATAAAAGTTTTATTACATCACTCATAATTATTGGTGCAAAGTACGAAACAAAATGCAGTGTTGATATGTAAGTATAAAACTTATCCTTTAATTCTATACACGCTAAATATTTTTTATCGTTTTTTGCCTGAAATTCTCGGAGTATAAGGATGATAAAAAAGATAAGTTGGCTTTGCTTGATGTTGTTACCACTTGGTGTATTGGCTCAAAGCAACCGAATAAATTGGAGTAAAAGTAATACGTGGGTTGATTCGGTGTACAATATCTTAACGGAAGATGAACGCATTGGTCAATTATTTATGATTGATGTTTGGTCAATGCGTGATAGTGCACATTTCAAAAATGTAGAATCACTTATTAAAGATTATAAAGTGGGTGGACTTATTTTTTTTAAGGGCTATCCATACCGGCAAGCAACACTTACCAATTTGTACCAAAGATTAAGTAAAGTTCCTCTACTAATTGGTATTGACGGAGAGTGGGGGTTAAGCATGCGCTTAGATAGTACACCAACCTATCCACGGCAAATGGTATTGGGTGCAAGTGCAAATCCGGATTTGGTTTATGAAATGGGGCTAAGTATTGGGGCTCAATGTAAGCGAATGGGAATCCATTTTAATTTTGCACCCGATATTGATGTTAATAATAATGCAAATAATCCGGTAATAAATGATCGTTCATTTGGTGAGAATAAATACACCGTAGCCAAGCTTGGAGCAGCTTATGCCAAAGGACTTCAAGACATGCACATAATTGCATCTGCCAAACATTTTCCGGGTCATGGCGATACGGAAACAGACTCACATTATGCATTACCGGTAATAAAAGCCGATAGAAAAAGATTGGACTCGTTGGAGTTATTCCCCTTCAAAAAATTAATTGAAGAAGATGTTGCAAGCATAATGGTTGCACATCTAAACATTCCCGCATTAGATACAAGCAATATACCCTCGTCTTTATCCAAACCAATTATAACAGATTTGCTGCGTAATCAAATGGGGTTTGAGGGGATAATAATTACCGATGCGCTAAACATGAAAGGTGTTGCTGATTTGTTTCCTCCGGGCGAGGTAGCAGCAAAGGCTCTAATGGCAGGTAATGATATACTTTTATTTGTAGAAGACGTGCCGGCAAGCCTTGCTAAAATTAAAGAACATATATTAGATAGTACCATATCATGGGAACAAATAGAAAGAAGCTGTAAGCGTGTATTATTGGCAAAGTATTGGGCAGGGTTGAATAATTATGAACCAATAAAACTTGAAAACTTAACAGAAGATTTAAATCAAGGACACTCTTCTGAAATGATTTATAAAATTGTTAAGAATAGCATAATTGTAGCCAAAAACGAAGACGATATTATTCCTGTAAAAAATCCTGAATTATATAAAATAGTAACGATTGGCGTAGGTGTGCAGCAAGTTACAGCATTTCAGGAAATGACGATGAATTATGTAAAAAGCGACTATTACAGCATTGATAAAAACGATAAGAATATAAACTTTGACAGTTTGTATTTGGCATTAGAAAAATACAACCTTGTAGTAATTAGCTTGCATGCAACAAGTAGATTTGTAAGCAGGAAATTAGGATTAACAACCAATCAAATAGATTTTATTAATCGCGTATTACAATCTCCACGAAAAGTAATTGTAGTTTGTAATGGTAATCCTTATATTTTAAATCATTTCCAACAGGCAAAAAATGTTATTGTTTCGTATGAAGATTTGGAACTAAACAATCGTTTAACTGCACAAATTTTGTGGGGTGCAATTGGAGCTAAAGGGCGTATGCCTGTTGGTGTTGGGCAAACATTTCCATTGGGTAGTGGAATTAATACTTCGTCTTTAGAGAGACTGCAATATGTACCTTATCAG
>JACFNJ010000200.1 GCA_019454865.1 Bacteroidia bacterium | reverse complement strand
AATATCAACCATACTATTAATAGCCATATCTTGCTTAGCACACAACTTTATAGTTTTTGCCTTTTTGTCTAACTCAATAGTACAATCTTCATCCTTCAAATCGTATCTATTTATTAACTCTTTGGATGAAGTATTAACAGCGTTATCTATTTTTTGTAAATCTATCTTATTTACTATATCAAAACTTGCCATTTAAGAAAATATTAAACTTCAAAGTAAGTATATTTGTATATTATTTCTTAAAATTTTAATACTAATGCAAAATATACGACTTCTGCTTTCGCTTATACTATTGAGCACTGCAATACGGATAAGGATGAAGAACCAAAACCGAACGATAATTATACCGGCATTCGCTTTACCGAAAAGGGAACGCTTACATTACCCATTCAGCACGTTTTTAATACAACACCCTTTGAGATGAACAAATATTATATAACTCCATTAAATGATTCAATCAAATGCTCAGAGCTAAGTTACTATTTTACCAATGTATCATTACTTAATGCAAACAACGAGTGGATTAATTTAGGTAATTACGATTTGATAGAAAATAATAATCCGGAATCAAAAACAATTGTTTTACCAAATGTTCCGGCAGGCGATTACAGCAGTATTCGCTTTATGATAGGCGTAGATAGTATTGCAAACAGCACCGGATCACACGAAGGCGAACTTAGCCCTGCTTATGGCATGTATTGGTCGTGGGCAACCGGCTATGTATTTTTCCGGTTTAAAGGACGAACATCAGGTAATCGATCGGTTAGTTTTGATATTGGAGGAAACCAAAATTTGCCAATTGCTGAAATACCACTGAATTCATTAAAAAATTCCGGCAAATCCATTACCATGAATATTGCATTTAACTTAGCTGAAATATTTGTAAATCCGCACAATTACAGCCTCGATTCCAACTCAATTGATATACACACGGCAATTGACCCGGATGTATATAAATTAAGAGATAATATTGCAAAAGGAGCATTTACAATTACAACCGTTCAATAAACTATTTATGCGTTTTTGGGGAATTTTATTACTACTTGTTTTCTCTATACTTTCTTGCCGTGAGCCGGAAGAAGAGAATCCGATTATCCCCATAACACCAGTGGATAGCTTCAAAGTAACGCCTTATAATTTGGTTTACCCAAAATGGAACTCAGTAATTTGGTTACGCCTTAAAATACCTGCTGATAATCCATTAACAGTAGAAGGAATTGCCTTGGGTAAAAAACTTTTTTACGACAAACGCCTTTCAGGCAACAATTCAATTTCATGCGCATCATGTCATGCACCCGAACATGCATTTGCAGATAACAAAGCATTTAGTAGCGGTATTAATGGGGCTTTAGGCGATAGAAACTCTATGCCTTTGTTTAACATAGCATGGGCAGATGTATTGCTACCCGGTAATCATAAGTTTTTTTGGGATGGAAGAAAAGCAAGCATTGAAGACCAAGTGCTGGGTCCATTAGGAGACCCAAAGGAAATGGACCAAAATCTTGCTGAACTTGTATTAAAATTAAATGCAATACCGGAGTATCCTCCACTTTTTAAAAAAGCATTTGGATCGGATAGTATTACGATGCGTCTTGTAATGTTTGCAATTGCACAATTTGAGCGAACTTTAATTTCATCCAATTCAAAATTTGATAAATTTAAGCGAGGCGAAGTTGAACTTAATGCTTCTGAATTAAACGGGCTTGAACTGTTTAGTACCGAAAAAGCAGATTGTTTTCACTGCCATGGCAATGAGTTTAACCCATTGTTTACCGATTTTAAATACAAAAATAATGGCTTAGACTCAATCCCAATTGATAAAGGGTTAGGTAACTTTACCGGAAAACCGGAAGATTTTGGATTATTTAAAACACCATCACTTCGAAATCTTTCTTTTACTGCACCATACATGCACGATGGAAGATTTAGTACATTGGAAGAGGTAATTGAATTTTACAATTCGCAAACTAAAGATGGTGCAACAACCGATGAAGTAATTCGCAAACATTTTCCTCATGGTGGATTAAACCTTACAGCAACAGAAAAACAAGATTTAATAAATTTTCTGCGAACTTTAGATGATTACGAATTTGTAAGTAATCCTAATTTCAGACCTTAAATGTTAATAAAATAAAAACCTCACAAGTATTAAAACATAACACACTGAATACAAAGCGTATCAAGCAAAACAAAAGAAAAGTTTTACAAAGTAGAAAAAAGTATTGCAAAGAATTTGGTAAAACCTATATTTGCAGCCACAAAAATTGTCCGATGGTGTAACTGGCAACACGTCTGATTTTGGTTCAGAAGAGTCTAGGTTCGAGCCCTAGTCGGACAACAACGAGAAGAGGAAATGTCGGGTTTCATATAAAGCCCGACATTTTTTATAATTCATCCACAATAAATAAAAATACCATGTCAGCGCCACGTAATGAGGTAAAGCTATTTTCAGGTCGCAACTCACTTTATGTTGCTGAAAAAATTGCGAAATCATTTGGTAAACCACTAGGAGACATAACGGTTTCGCAGTTCAGTGATGGCGAAATACAACCGAGTATAAATGAAAGCGTACGCGGATGTGATGTATTCTTTATTCAATCAACATTTCCTAATGCCGATAATTTATTAGAATTATTGTTGATGATTGATGCAGCAAAACGTGCTTCAGCGCATTATATTACTGCAGTAATTCCATATTTTGGCATGGCACGTCAAGATAGAAAAGACAAGCCAAGAGTAAGTATTGGAAGCAAAGTAGTAGCTGATATGCTAAAAGCTGTGGGAGTGAGTAGAGTAATTACCATGGATTTGCACGCTCCACAAATACAAGGATTTTTCGAAATACCGGTTGATCACTTAGACTCCTCAGTAATTTTCATCCCATATATCCGCGACCTGAATGAAAACAATATTATTTTAGCTTCACCGGATATGGGTTCATCCAATAGAACAAGAACATTTGCCAGAGCCTTAAATTTAGACATGGTTATTTGTGATAAAGAAAGAAAACGTGCAAATGAAATTGCTTCAATGACATTGATAGGTGAAGTTGCAGGTAAAGATGTGATATTAATAGATGATATTATTGATACCGGAAATACACTTGCAAAATCAGCCGAAATGCTAAAAGAAAAAGGAGCATTGAGTGTACGAGCAATGTGTACTCACCCTGTTCTTTCCGGTAAAGCTTATGAAACCATTGAAAATAGTGTAATTGATGAGTTAGTGGTGTGTGATACCATACCATTAAAACGTGAGAGTAGTAAAATTAAAGTATTGAGTATAGCGGATTTATTTGCCGGTGCAATACGTAATGTTACGGAGTTTGGAAGTATAAGTTCACTATTTAAAGTATAGAAATTCGCAATTTTAAATAATTATAAATCGTAACTTACCAATAATGCGAATGAATTGGAACGTTACACAAAACAACAAAAACAAAAAAAATGAAAACGCTTGCCATGTTTGGTTATTTGCGGGACGAAGTAGGTAAATCATCTACCAAATCACTTCGAAACGAGGGTAAAGTGCCGTGTGTATTGTATGGCGGAAAAAATGAGAATATCAATTTTTCCATGTATTCGGCTGACTTTAAAAACTTAGTGTACACACCCAGTGCTTACAAAGTTCAATTAGAAATTGATGGTAAAACGCACAAAGCAGTTTTAAAAGACATCCAATTTCATCCGGTAAACGACACTATTTTACATGTCGATTTTCTTGCTATTAGCGAAGATAGACCTGTTGAAATGAAGATTCCGGTTAAATTTGTAGGAAATTCTGTAGGTGTTCGTTCAGGTGGAAAATTAATTGCTAAAGCACAAAAACTACGTGTACTTGCATTACCATCTAAATTGCCTGATGTAATCGAAATTAAAATTGACGATTTAGACATAGGACAATCTATTAAGGTAGCTCAAATTTCTTCTCAAGAATATACTATCTTGGATTCACCAAATAATCCAATTGTTACTGTTAAAACAACACGTGCTTCACAAAGTGCAGCAACAGATTCTAAAAAG
>JACFNJ010000199.1 GCA_019454865.1 Bacteroidia bacterium | reverse complement strand
ACATGAAATTCTATCCTTCAAAATGAAATGATATTTGTATGAGTTGTGGCGATAAGCCGTTTAAAATATCGGTATAGATATATCCATCTCGGTACATCGCATTGCCAAATGTGCTATGGAATTTTATTTCGGGTGATAGTTTAAAGTATTCATAGTATAAATCAAGCCCAAACCCAATTTCGTAACCGTATGTTAGCGGAACCAATGATACAACGGGCTTTGTTAAACTTCTTTTTTGGTCAATTGTAGAACCCAAATCATAACTTATTTTACCGCCTGTTAAAACATATAATCGTAAGTTCTTTCTTCTGTCGGATTTAAATTTTATTTCCAACGAAGCATCGCAGTATGCAGATTCTATTGCAGTTGTTTTTTCTGAACTCAAAAATTGGTAATGCAAATCGCGTTGCACAAAATTTATTACCGGAAATAACAAGCGTAAATCCCAATTGTTGCCAAGATGTAAATTAGAAATTGCACCTAAGCCAATGCCCGGTACGCCCGAGTGTGTTACACTTTTTACTGTATCTAAACCAATAAGGTTTGATTTTCGTTCAATGGCAATTCTGCTAAGATTGGTACTGATTGTAAAACCAAAATGCAGTCTTTTTAAATCATATTGCGGAAGATTGGCTTGTGCAAATAAGCCAAAACTAACCAATAGAAATATTCCGGTTAAACTTATTTTATGCCTGTGTATAGTGTGCAAATACCGAAAGTTAATGGTTTAATATTAATTTGAGTAAATCCGGAATTGCTAAGGTATTTGGCAAATTCATTTCCTTCAGGAAAATGTTCTACCGATTCCGGCAAGTAAGTGTATGCGGTTTGGCTTTTACTTATTATTCTTCCCCAAGCAGGTAATATAAAATTAAAGTAAAAGTAATATATCTGTTTAAATGGAAATGACTTTGGCTTACTAAATTCCAGTATTGCAATTTTTCCACCTTTTTTTGTTACACGATGTATCTCGTCAATTCCTTTTTGTAAAAATTCAAAGTTGCGCACTCCAAATGCAACGGTAATTGCATCAAATTTATTATCTGCAAAAGGTAAATTACTTGAGTCTGCTTGTATCAGGCTGATTTTATTGCTTAAATTTTTCTTTTCTATTTTAGTTGCTCCTATTGCAAGCATTTTACTGCTTATATCCACACCGGTAACATGTATTGGATTAATTTTTAAAGCAGCGATGGCTAAATCAGCAGTTCCTGTTGCTACATCCAAAATATATTCCGGTTGTACTTCTTTAAGTGATGCAATTGCTTTCTTTCTCCAGCTTTGGTCTATCCCCATGGATAGCAGTCGATTCAAAAGGTCATAGCGAGGCGCAATACTGTCAAACATTTGTTCTACCTGCTCACGTTTGCTTGTATCTTCCTGCTTATATGGTTTTATTTCTTTCAATTTTTTAGTAATAATGGTTGCGAAAATAATCTTTCCATTATGGATAAACCAATTTCATTTTCATAAGTAAAAGAATAGCTCCTATTACTGGATAAATATTAAGGAAACAACTATTTATTTCTATTAGTAATATTAGCTTTGCAAAGTATATGATGGAAATAAAGCAGGCTAAATTCATAAAAAGTTCGTCAGTATTGGCTGAATGTCCTAAAAGTAATTTACCCGAATACGTATTTACCGGAAGAAGTAATGTTGGCAAATCTTCATTAATAAATATGATAGTTAATCGAAATGAGTTGGCACGTACGTCTTCCAATCCCGGAAAAACAATTACAATTAATCACTATTTAATTAATGATAATTGGTACTTAGTTGATTTGCCCGGATACGGTTATGCCAAAAGAAGTAAAGAGCAAAGGCAAAAGTGGGAAAAAGCTCTTGAAGAATTTGTTAAGTACAGAGATTTATTACAAGTAGTATTTGTACTAATTGATAGTAGAATTCCACCACAAAAAAACGATATAGATTTTATCAATAGTTTGGCTGAATGGGGTATTCCGTCAGCAGTAATATTCACAAAAACAGATAAATTAAGTCAATCGGCTTCATCTAAAAATATAGAAGTATTTAAGCAAGAGCTTTTAAAATACTGGGAAGAACTTCCTATGCTTTTTCATACATCAGCTTTAAAAAAACGGGGTAGAGAAGATTTATTGAATTTTATAGATGAGTGTAATCAAAAATTTATATCAAAAGAATAAATCGGATGCAATGCCATCGGCTAATATTCTACCTTTGCGTGTAAGTGTAAATCGTTCATCATTGCTATATATTAGTTCATTAGCAATAAAATGTTGAATTTTTTGCTTTAAAATTTCTCGTTTTGAAGTTCCAAACCGATTCTCAATCTCCTCCCAATTGCATCCCCATATTGTTCTTAGTCCGGTCATTATGTATTCATTTATTTTGTTTTCATCGGTTAAATGCTCTGTTTCATATGCATCCTTACCAGCATTAACTGCTAACATGTATTTGTGATTGTTTGAAAAATTCCAAGATCGTGTATTGCCATTAAAACTATGTGCAGATGGCCCAATGCCAAGATATGGTTTATTTAGCCAATAATTGGTATTATGTAAAGCATATTGCTTGTTTTTTGCAAAATTACTTATCTCGTATTGTTCAAAATTGTGGCTCTCCAAATAACTTACCATGTATTCAAATTGTGCAATAGTTTTTTCTTCATCCGGTTGGGTTAGTTTCCCTTTTTTTATTTGTTGGAATAATGCTGTCTTTGGCTCTATGGTTAAGCAATACGCTGAAATATGTAACAAGTTTAGTGCAATTGCTTTAGTTAAATTTTGCTCCCAATTTTTATTTGTAAGTGTTGGTAATCCATATATCAAGTCAATAGTAATTTTATCAAACCCCGTATCTTGAATTTTTTTTATTGCATTCTCAGCATCCTTTCCCTTGTGTACTCTATTCATCCATTTCAGATCCTCGTCAAAAAAACTTTGTACTCCCATGCTGAATCGGTTAATTGGTGTTTGCTTGTAATAATTGAGTTTTTCTTTTGTTATATCATCAGGGTTTGCTTCTATTGTTACTTCTGCGTCTGTATTTATTGTGAAATATTTTGTAATTCCATTCCACAATATATCCATTTCATCATCGCTTAATATGCTAGGTGTTCCACCGCCAAAATAAACACTGGTTAAATAAGTGTCTTGTAATTCATTGCTTCTGTTTTGCATTTCTTTCACCATACTTATTACCATTTCTTTTCGGTAATCTTTTTGTGTACTAAAATGAAAGTTGCAATAATTACAGGCTTGTTTACAAAATGGTATGTGTAGATATAATGATGACAAGGATTTACTTTATTAGCAAGAATAATTGTTTATTTGAAACAGTGTTACAAAAGTATTTTAAAATACTGTTTTTGTTTATGTGTGTGCAGATAAATTTTGCATTTGGTCAAAATTTATTTCAGCTTAAATTTATTAGTAACGATTCTGCAAATACACAATTGCCAATTACATTTCAGCCTGATGTCAATAAATTGGATTCAATTTCATGCATTGCAATTTCAAAATTATTAGTAAAGGAATTAGCAAACAATTCTTATTTACTAAGTGTAATTGATACACTTTTGTTTGTTGATACGGTTTGTGAAATTCGATATAAAACAGGTCATAGTTTTAAATGGGTTGAATTGAAAAATGGGAATATACCCGAAGAAATATTAGTTGCTGCAGGATGGCGGCAACATTTGTTTTATAACACTACTTTTAATTATAGGCAATATGTAGCAGCTGCTAATAAAATCTTAACTCATCTTGAATTGAACGGTTATCCTTTTGCGCAAATTAAATTGGATAGTATTGATGTTACTGAAAATAAAATTAGTGCAAATTTAATGTTGGATAGAGGAGATAGAATTTATTTTGATAGCATTGAAATTATTGGTGATGCACAAATAAAAGGTTGGTTCATTGCAAAATATCTGGGGATAAAAAAGGATGCTATATATAATGAAAGTTTAATTCAAAATGCATCTACTCGACTTAATCAATTACCGATTGTGCAGGTTACTAAAAAGCCATTTGTTTATTTTATTGAAAATA
>JACFNJ010000198.1 GCA_019454865.1 Bacteroidia bacterium | reverse complement strand
TAAAGCAATAAAAGAAATTGGAGCGTCTTAAAAGCTTGTTGGATTTGAGATGATAGAACGTGGTGGAATACCTCGTCAACATCATTTAGTAAAAGATGAAGCCGGTAATACTATTGGCGAAGTTACTTCGGGCACACAATCACCAAGCCTTAATAAAGCAATTGGTTTGGCATACGTAGATAAAGCTTTCAGCAAGGTTGATTCCGAAATTTTCATTGAAATTCGCGACAAAAAAATTAAAGCCAAAGTTGTTAAAATTCCATTCTTATAGTTTTTAAAACAGAATGCGGGTTTACTTACTTTCCTTATTAATAATTTGGAGTTTATCGGGAGTGGCACAAACTGTTCCCGATAAATTTCGTTCAATTGCTATAGGTACAAGTGAACCGGATGTAATAAAGTTAGTGGGCGAACCCAAAAGCATTGCCAACTTTGTAACGGTTAAAAATAATTCATTCGACACCAGTCGTTATTGGCGCTATAAAAACGATGTAATTATAGTTTTTACCAACCACGCTGTTGAGGCTGTTATTACCAAGTGGGAAAATTTATTAAAACATATTCAAAAGCAAGCCACAAGAGAAGACAGTGATGGCTTAAAAATAATTACCAATCCATGAAAAAACTTGAAACTGTACTTTCTCCAGCATTGTTATCTTTAACGGATGTTAAAAATAAAACGGTAGTAGTAATTGATATACTTCGTGCAACATCATCTATTTGTGTTGCTTTTAATACAGGAGTAGCTAAAATATTACCGGTTTCAACACCGGATGAAGCAAAGCTATTTAAGGATTTTGATTTTTTGTGTGCTGCTGAAAGAAATGCTGAAAAGATTGAAGGATTTGATTTGGGTAATTCACCCAAAGAGTTTTCAAATCCATTATTAGCCGATAGAAATATTGCATTTACTACTACTAATGGAACAAAAGCCATTAAATTAAGCAAAGAAAATGGAGCTAATATTATTGCTATTGGTAGTTTTTTAAATATAGAAACCTTAGTAAAGTGGTTGCAAAAACAAAATGACGATGTAATATTATTGTGTTCAGGATGGAAAGACAAGGTAAATGTAGAAGACACACTTTTTGCCGGAGCAGTAGCTATTGAGTTAAAAGCAAGTTTTTCAATTTCGTGCGATTCTACATTGCTTGCAATGGCCGCTTATACCAGCGTAAAAGATTCTTTACAAGAGTTTATTCTTCAATCATCACATGCCAAGCGATTTGAAAAATTAGGCATAAGCACAGATGAGGTAAGCACTTGCTTGCAACTAAATACCGCTCCGGTATTGCCATTGATGCAAGGTGAGTATATTATTAATTGTACACCACAGGAAGGTATGTAACCAATGACCGGCAAAATACATTCGTTTAATTGGACTAAAAACCCATTTTATACTGCCGGAGTTTTATTTCTAATAGCTTTTCTTTTTCGTGTTTATCATTTATCACAAATTCCGATGATGAATGACGAATTAAGTGCTTTGTACCGATTACAGGTAAATGATTTCACTACTTTAATTACCCAAGGTGTAATACCTGATGGACACCCTGCATTTACTCAAATATTCTTGTACTACTACACCAAATTTTTTGGTTTTTCTTCTGGTATAATAAAGTTGCCATTTATATTTTTTGGTGCATTAAGTGTTGCTGTTGCCTATTTATATTTTTCTGACTTTATTAATAAACAAACAGGGTTTATGGTAGCTGCATTAATGCTTTCCGGTCAGTTTTTTATAATGCACTCTCAAACTGCAAGACCGTATGCGTTTGCTCTGTTCTTTATGCTTATTGCAGCATATACATGGAATCTTTATGGGAAAAAACAATTAATAAAATATTTTTGGTTTACAGTGTTTATTGGATTGTTAATAGCAAGTACACACTATCTAGCATTTCTTGCTTTTGTCTTTTTAATTATTTTATCGCCATTAGTTTATCCAAGTATTAGGTTAAAACACGCTGTATATTTATTCGGTTTAATACTTCTATTTTATTCGTCTCAATTTTTTATTTTTTATAAGCACTTTGCAGTAGGTGGTGTCGGTACTTGGTTAGGCAAACCGAATTACACTTTTATATATTCATTTTTAGAATATGTAAGTAATTATTCTTCATTACTTTTATTTATTTTGTTTGTAGGCATATTTGCCGGATTAGTTTTTATTTTCATTTCGCCAATAGATAAAAAATTAATCTACTTGCTTTCTGTATTTATGCTTACATTTTGTGTTGAATTTTTTTATTCAATATTTCGTAATCCTATACTGCAATTTCCTTCCTTATTGTTTGCAATTCCATTTGGTTTAGCATTTATGGTTAATGCATTTTCAAATGTTCGTTATGGTTTGCTTTTTCCGGTGCTTTTATTCGCTTTTCAAACTTATGCATTGTTAATTCAACGTAACCATTACACTAATTTTTATAAGCAGGGGTATTTAGCTTCAACGCAAGCTATTCTAACTAATACAACAAGCAATACGCCTTTATTATTGAATGGAAATCAACAATATTATTTTGATTACTATTTTAAAAACAAGGATTATATTCCAAATTATGTAAGCACTCGTATTGATTCAATTTCAGTTGAGCATTTCTCAGAATTGGTCTCATCAATACAAAGCGATACAATTGTAGTGGCTCATGCTTTTTTCCTATCGCCCTTATATTTTGAAACAGCTCGATTATATTTTCCAAAGGTAATTTACCATGAACAACATTTGTTTAATGAAACAATGGTTTTGAGTAAAGAAGATATATCAAAAGAAAAGGATTTTAGTAATGTAAAATTAAGTTCAAAGCTTAAATCCTTTTTAATCAAACCTCATGAAATATTACGATTTACAGCTGTCTCAAACGATTCAAGTAATATCGGTTTTACGTTATACCTACTCAACTTAAAAGATGAAATAATTGCTGAATCAATATCAATTCAACTTATTGGGACAAAACAATACCAAATTGCTTGTATTGAGACTCCCCCAAAAAATTATTCGCAAGTTGTAAAAATTGAAGCAAGCTATATGTCTCAAATAGGTAGTAAACTACCAATCAATATTAAATGTGAAAAAGGGAATGGTTTATTATTCAGTTCGATACTTCCTTTGCCTTAATCAATGTTTTAATTTATTGCGTTTAACCATTAAGAAAATTTGTTGAATAGCCGTAAATAGTGCAAATTGCAGACATAATTATTCCATGTTACATGAAATTTAAACGAGTTCTTCTAAAACTAAGTGGTGAGTCATTAATGGGTTCACAGCAATACGGTATTGACCCTAAAATATTAGAGCAATATGCATCAGATATTAAAGAAGTAGTAGATGCCGGAGTGCAAGTGGCAATTGTGATAGGAGGGGGCAATATATTTCGTGGAGTACAAGGCGTATCAGGCGGGATAGTAGATAGAGCACAAGGAGATTATATGGGAATGTTAGCTACTGTTATCAATGCAATGGCATTACAAGGAGCATTAGAAAAAGCCGGAATAAAAACAAGGTTGCAAAGTGCTATTAAAATGGAACAGATATGTGAGCCATTTATACGCAGACGTGCAATGCGCCATTTAGAAAAAGGCAGAGTTGTAATTTTTGGTGCCGGTACCGGAAATCCATATTTTACAACAGATACAGCAGCAAGTTTGCGTGCAGTTGAAATTGAAGCAAACTTGGTACTAAAAGGAACACGTGTAGATGGAATTTACACTGCCGATCCTGAAAAACATCCTGATGCTACACGGTACGAAAAGGTAAGTTATAGTGAAGTGTATGAAAAAGGATTAAATGTTATGGACTTAACCGCAATAACTTTATGCCAAGAAAATAAGCTACCTATTTTAGTTTTTGATATGAACAAAGTTGGTAATTTTATGAAGGCTTGCAAAGGTGAATATTCTGTTGGTACATTAGTTAGTTAATAAAATAAAAATTTGAATATATGAGTGATCCACGTTTAAAAGTTGTATTTGATCAATTAAAAGTTTCTATGGATAAAGCCATAGATCATGCAGCAAGTGAGTTTAGTAAAATTCGTGCAGGGAAA
>JACFNJ010000197.1 GCA_019454865.1 Bacteroidia bacterium | reverse complement strand
ATAATCCCACACTACTTTTAAAATATGCTCTCTGCTAACTACCTGATTGGTGTTATCAATCAGTAATTTCATAAGTAAAATTTCTTTTTTGGTTAATTCTATTTTTCCGTTTACACCAAAGGCTTCATAGCTCTCAAAGTTTATCCAATTGTTACCAAACTTAAATGTGGCTGAAGTATTAGTTTCGGAGTTTTTTATCAGGCGAGAGTTTTTTTCTATTAATTTCTTTACACGAATAAGCAATTCTTCTAAATCAAAAGGTTTTGTCATGTAATCGTCTCCACCTTTTTTCAATCCCAAAATTCTGTCGGCAGGCGAGTTTTTTGCGGATAAAAACATGATAGGAATATTTGTGTCGTGCAAGCGGATATTCTCACACACCATTAACCCGTTTGCTTCGGGTAACATAATATCCAAAATTACCATGTCAAATTTTTCCTCGCGAAATACTTTCATCGCACTTGTTCCATCACCAACTGCATTTACCACATAGCCTTCCATTTCTAAATTAAGTTTTATTGCATGTTGTAAGTGCTCTTCGTCTTCAACTAATAATATTCTGTGTTGCATGTTTTTGAATTGAGATTTCAAATATACTTCCATTTGGTGTGTTTTCAGTATATGTAATGGATGCTTGGTGTAAGGTAACTAAAGTTTTTACAATAAAAAGACCCAAGCCTGTTCCTTTGCTTTTTCGTGTATTCTCATCTTCTGCCCGATAAAATTTTTGAAACAAACTTTTTCTGTCTTCTTCATTTATTCCTTTGCCATAATCAATTACGCATAATTTTATTGTTGAAGTTTGTGCACTTAATTCTAATATTACATCTTTATCAACAGGTGAATATTTGATTGCGTTGCTCAGCAAGTTTGTAATAATCATTTCAAAAGCTATTGAATCAACATTGGCATATAATTCAGGTTCAACCCGTAGTTTTATTCTGTTTTGCAGATTTCGGGGCAAACTAAATTTATTTACAGTTTGAACAACAAGGTCAGAGAAATTTGTATGCTGAAAAGAAAGATTAAACTTGTGCGAATCTAATTGTGCTGCAGTAAGCAAGTTCTCTACCAAATCCCGTAATCGGGTAATATCACTTAATGAGTTTTGAAGTATAAGAGTTGTCTGTTCTTTATCCATGTTTTGCCTTTTCAATAAAGTTTCCAAATAAAGTTTAATTGAGGCAATTGGTGTTTTTAGCTCATGTGTAATGGATAGAAGAAAGTTGCTTTGTTGTTTGTTTAAAGTAACACGATTTTGTAATGAGCGATATATGAGCAAAATTCCCCAAAATAAAATTATAGCTATTACAGTTCCTTCTAAACCATACATCCAAATTTTTCGTTTGTAGTTTCTTTCTATTTCAGCAATTGCTTCTTGCTTTGCCATAATAGCATAGTTATACATTGGATCCGCTTCCGACATGAATTGAATAGTTAGTTGCGGGTAGTTAAATGCCAAATATTTTTTCATGTCTATCGTATCGGTAAACATGCCTTGCTCGGTAGCTTCATGCAAATCATTGGTGGCACGATGTGGTAATAAATCCAACAATTCCATGCTTTGGGCGGTTATTATTTTTGCATTAGTAATGTGTGCGTATATCCACCATGCAAATGCAGTAATGATATAAACAGAAAGTAATGCTAAAATTAATGCCGGCTTTTTCATCTATTGTAGATGCTCAATTATAAATCACCAATACTCATTCGCTGCCGGATGTATTTTTTTAAATTAAGCCAAAAAGCAATTATAAAATAGATGATAATAGGAGAACCCATTGTAAGGAATGAAACATAAATAAAATACAAGCGAATGCTGGACGTAGCAATTCCAAACTTTTCGCCAATATAACTGCAAACGCCAAAAACACGTTGCTCAATAAAGTACTTAAGTTTTTCCATTTGTTTAATGCGAAATTAATATACAATTTTATAATCGCAACATTTACTTTTATTGCTGTATTTATCTGTTTATTTAAATTATATTACCACCTGGATTTCATGTACAACATTTTCGTTCAATAGGCATTGATTGCTACGTATTGTTCGATTAATCTTTTATCAGCACAAGTTATTTGAAGTATTTTTAAGGAATAAATACTTTCGCACTTTATATATAAAATATTGAAATGGTAATATTTGTTTTCTTAATAGCACATTGGTACCTATCCTTATTCGGTCAAACGTTTTATCTGCATCGGTATGCAGCGCATAAGATGTTTACCATGTCACCGTTTTGGGAAAAATTTTGGTATATTTTTACATGGGTGTTACAAGGTTCATCCTACTTAAATGCACGTGCTTATGCAATATTACACCGAATGCACCATGCATACAGCGATACTGAAAAAGACCCACACACACCACATTTTTTTAAAGAAGTTTTCAGCATGATGTGGCATACCCGAAAAGTATATAATGGTGTATTGCATGGCACATTTAAAGTGGAAGAACGGTTTGATAAAAATTTTCCTGTTTATCCAGTAATTGACAAGATTGCCGACAGTTGGTTTTCACGCTTGTTTTTTGCGGGTTTATATATTTGGTTTTATGTTGTGTTTGCGACAGAATGGTGGATGTTTTTATTATTGCCTATTCATTTCTTGATGGGACCAATACAAGGAGCGGTTGTAAACTGGGCAGGTCACAAATACGGCTATCGCAATTTTCCGGAAAAAGATCATTCTAAAAACACTTTAATAATTGATTTTTTAATGTTGGGTGAATTGTTCCAAAACAACCATCACCACGCAGGTGCAAGACCAAATTTTGCAGCCAAATGGTGGGAATTTGACCCGGTATATCCGATTATGAAACTTTTTAATGCATTAGGAATTATTAAATTAATTCCCATAAAAAGTACGAACAAATAAGGTTTATTCTTTATTCAACTCCTGATATATTATATCCTGAAGATTAGTTCGCACATTGGTTTCTACTAACTTTTTATTTTCTGATGAAGGATTTACTCGATTGGACAAGAAAATATAAATCAATTTGCTTTTGGGGTCAGCCCAAGCACATGTGCCTGTAAATCCGGTATGGCCAAATGTAAGCGGAGAGCAATATCTGCTTGTAGGTGTTGGTCTGTTCTTATCTGTTTCGGGTTTATCAAATCCAAGTCCTCTCCTACCTTTTGCTTGTTTTTTGGTAAAATAATCTACTGTACTGTGTTTAAAAATTTGTTTTTCGCCATAATCTCCACGGTTTAAAAGCATTTGCATAATTATGGCTATATCATTAGCGTTTGAAAAAAGTCCGGCATGTCCGCTTACTCCACCAAGCATTGCAGCTGTTTGGTCGTGTACGGTTCCTAAGCACAACTGCCACCTGAAAAATGTATCGTTCTCCGTTGGTACAATCCAATCCTGATTAATCTTACCTAATGGGTTAAATACCATGTTGGAAAGGTTAAGCGGTTTATAAATATTTTCATTCAAAAAAACTTCAAACGGTTGTTGTGTAATTTCTTCAACAGCTTTTCGCAAAAGTATAAACCCCAAATCTGAGTATAAATAATTGCCTCTGGGTTTAACTTCACTTTCCAATATTGAGTGCCACACAAATTGTTCATAATCGTTGTGCATATATAAGCTTGGCGCTACCTGAATGGTGTAAATACTATCTATTTTTGCTTGATAAATTATGGGGTTGGGTTTACCGTTTACTAATGTCTGTTTATAAATGGGTATGTAGGATTGCAATCCGGCTTGGTGCATTAAAATATCTTGTATAGTCAGATTTTCTTTGTTTGAACCAATAACCATTGGCAAATATTTACCTAAGGTTTCGTCTAACTTAATACGATGATCTTCATAGAGTTTCATTACAGCAAGTGTAGTGGCAAATATTTTTGTAAGCGAAGCCAAATCATAAACATTGAAATTTTTTACCGGATTAATGTTGTCGTATGTTTGATATCCATACGATTTTTGTAAAAAAACTTTATTGTCTTTAGCTACTAAAATTTGACAGCCCGGAGTTGCTTTATTTGCTATTGCAGTATTTATAACACTATCTATTCGCTCTATAAATTTCGGATTAATATCTGCTTCCTGATA
>JACFNJ010000196.1 GCA_019454865.1 Bacteroidia bacterium | reverse complement strand
TAAAAATATTGCTTAGAAAAGCTTCTTCAATTACATATAATAATGCAATATTATTATCAAAGTGTTTTGCTACATCAGCTGCATGGTGCAAGGCATGCATAGCAATTTCACTAAAATCAACCGGCACTAAAATTGTGTTTTTTTCTTTTGTTTGCATGATATATTAATTTGTTAATTATGTTGCAAATATAGTATGTATAATTGTATAATCTTTGATGATTTAGATTATCTTAAAAATACGATATAAATTAACCTAAAACTATGCGTTCAATAATACCGGAAAGTGAGTTGATTCTAAACTCAGACGGAAGTATTTATCATTTGCATTTATTACCTGAAGATATTGCCGATACAATAATTTTAGTTGGAGACCCAAATAGAGTTGAACTTGTAAGTAAATATTTTGATAAAATAGAAATTAAAAAACAAAAACGAGAATTTATAACACACACCGGATATATTGGTAAAAAACGACTAACGGTTATATCTACCGGTATTGGCACTGATAACATTGATATTGTGTTGAATGAATTAGATGCATTAGCAAATATTAACCTTAATACACGTGAAGTGAATAGCAACCCAAAGGTTTTAAAATTTATTCGCATAGGCACAAGTGGTTCATTGCAAGAGTCAATCCCAGTAGATTCTACATGTATCAGCTCTTACGGATTAGGATTAGATAGTTTAATGCACTTTTACGATTATGAAGAAGACCAACACATTTCCGATTTATTGAACCATATTGATGAGGCATTGGAAATGGTTTTTATTAACCCTTATTTGTTTAAAGCACCAGGTAATTTACTCCAACATTTTGGCAGTGAGTTTCACTCCGGTATTACAGCCTCATGCTGTGGTTTTTATGCGCCTCAAGGGCGCATGTTACGCATGTATGCTAAATACGAAGATATCTTAAAAAAATTGTCCCAAATTCATGTTTCAGACTTGTTTATATCTAATTTTGAAATGGAAACATCCGGCATTTATGGTCTTGCAAGTATTATGAGGCACGAAGCACTATCAGTAAATGCAATTGTAGCTAACAGAATCAACCAAACCTTTAGTAAACATGCTGATAAAACAATTGATAACACAATCCAAAAAACATTACAAATTATTTCAAAACTATAACTGACAATCAAACCAATATGTTTGTTTTAGCAATGGAAATAAAGTTGATTAAATTTATATTTTATTTCCTGTTTTGAATGATTAGATTTGCCTCCACTTTGCAATAGAAAAATTGAATTATGACAACCAACTCAATAATTGAAAACATCCTGTCAAATGCAGGAGAAGTTCACACAAACTTAACCCCGGCACAACTTGTGCAACACGCAATTAAAAACGGTGAAGGTGTATTAACAGATACCGGTGCTTTGATGGCTGATACCGGAGAGTTTACCGGACGTTCACCTAAAGACAAATTTTGTGTTGCTGATGCTAAAACTGAAAATACTGTATGGTGGGGTGATGTAAATCAAAAATTTGAACCGGCAAAATTTGAAAAACTTTTAGATAAAGTTATTCAATATTTTAAAGGGAAAAAAGTATATACCCGTGATGTATATGCTTGTGCTGACCCACGCTATCGTTTAAATATTCGTGTATTTACCGAATCAGCATACAATAATTTATTCTGCAACAACTTGTTTTTACGCCCTACAGCTGATGAGTTGAAAAACTTCGCTCCGGAATGGTTAATTATTAATGCTCCTAACTTCCGTGCAAATGCTGCTGAAGATGGCACTCGTCAACATAATTTTACAATGGTTGATTTTAGCCGTAAAATAATTTTAATAGGTGGTAGTGCTTATACCGGTGAGATGAAAAAAGGCATCTTTACTGTTTTAAATTATATTTTACCGGAAGAAAAAGGAGTGCTTTCTATGCACTGCTCGGCTAACATTGGAAAGAAAGGAGATACTGCTGTATTCTTCGGACTTTCAGGAACCGGAAAAACTACTCTTTCAGCTGACCCTGACCGTATGTTAATAGGTGATGATGAACACGGATGGGCAGATGACAGCGTATTTAATTTTGAAGGTGGATGTTATGCAAAATGTGTAGATTTAACACAGGAAAAAGAACCACAAATTTTTAATGCAATACGTTTCGGTTCATTACTTGAGAATACTCGTTTTTATCCAAACACTACTACGGTAGATTATTCAAATATTTCCGTAACTGAAAACACACGTGCTGCTTATCCAATTACTTTAATTGATAATATTGCAGTACCTTCAATTGGTAAAACACCCGAAAATATTTTCTTTTTAACTGCCGATGCTTTTGGTGTATTACCACCAATTTCAAAATTAAATGTAGGACAGGCAATGTATAGCTTTATTAGTGGATACACCGCTAAAGTTGCAGGAACCGAAGCAGGAGTAACAGAACCACAAGCTACTTTCTCTGCATGTTTTGGTCGAGTATTTTTACCTTTACATCCCGGCAAATACGCAAAAATGTTAGGCGAAAAACTAAAAGCTAATCCAAATATTAATGTATGGTTAGTTAACACCGGATGGACTGGAGGACCGTATGGCGTAGGTTCACGTATGAAGTTATCTTACACTCGTGCAATGATAACCGCAGCATTAAACGGTGAATTAAATAATGTAAATTACGAAAATCATGCAGTATTTGGCTATGCTATGCCTACAAGCTGTCCTAATGTACCTTCGGAATTATTAAATCCAAGAAACACATGGAGCGATAAAGCAGCTTACGATATGCAAGCGAATAAGTTGGCAAATATGTTTGTTAAAAATTTTGAACAATATGCAAGTGGGGTAGATAAAGAAACAATTGATGCTGCTCCAAAAGCTACTCAAAATGCTTAATTAAAACATAACTCTAATAAAATAAAAAAAGCTGTTTCAGTAATTGAAGCAGCTTTTTTGCTTTACCGCTTTAGCAAATACAAAAATTGTTTTATTGTAGATTTTAAATGAAATCAGTAAACTTGTTTTATCATGGTAGAAGAACTTTATATATCCGATACAACCGATAAATCAAAAATTTATCAAGAAATAATACCACAAATTGAAGCCTTAATAAAAGGAGAAAAAAATTGGATTGCTAATTTGGCAAATACTGCTGCTGCACTAAAACAAACTTTTAATTGGTTTTGGGTTGGTTTTTATTTGATAGAAAATAATGAATTGGTATTGGCACCTTTTCAAGGACCTATAGCATGCACACGTATCACATTTGGAAAAGGTGTTTGTGGGAAAGCTTGGATGGATGAGGAAACAATTATAGTTCCTGATGTTGCTTTATTTGATGGGCACATAGCCTGCAATGCAAACAGTAAAAGCGAAATTGTAGTTCCTTTATTTCACAACAATAAAATTATTGGCGTATTGGATTGTGATAGTGAATACATCAATCACTTTGATACTATAGATAAACTCTATTTAGAAAAAATTTGCACCCTATTAGTTAATAACACATGAGTCAATCGAACAAAAAATTATATAGCATTATAGTTGTTGCATCGCTGGGCTATTTTGTAGATATATATGATTTAACAGTTTTTAATATTGTAAAAAACGACAGCCTACATGCATTAGGTTATAGTGGCGACTCGCTAAAATCGCATGAAATTTACCTATTTAATATGCAAATGATAGGTATGTTAATCGGTGGATTAATTTGGGGAATTTTGGGTGATAAAAAAGGGAGGTTATCGGTACTATTTGGCTCAATTTTTCTTTACTCAATAGCTAATATCTTTAATGCATTTGTAACTGATATTAACACTTATGCGTTTTGGCGATTTGTTGCAGGGCTTGGATTAGCAGGTGAATTAGGTGCAGGCATTACCTTAGTAACAGAAACCATGAAAACTGAAAAACGTGGCTATGGAACAATGATAATTGTAACCTTCGGTGCATTGGGTGCAGTGGCTGCCGGATTAATAGGGAAAAGTTTTGGATGGCAAGCAACTTATATTACAGGAGGGTGTATGGGATTGGCATTATTGTTACTACGGGCAAGTACATTTGAAAGCGGTATGTTTAAATCCATTGAAGAGAAAAAGGAAATCAAAAAAGGAAATTTCTTTATGTTGTTTC
>JACFNJ010000195.1 GCA_019454865.1 Bacteroidia bacterium | reverse complement strand
CATCAATAAACGCAGCTATGCCTCCTTTTTTCTGTACTTCGGCAATGGCATGTTTTGCCAAGGTTGTTTTACCTGACGATTCCGGACCATAAATTTCAATAATTCTTCCCGTTGGAAATCCACCAATGCCTAAAGCTACATCCAACCCCAACGAGCCTGTTGAGCTTGATTCAATATCAACTACCCCCGAGTCGTTTAGCTTCATTATAGTTCCTTTTCCATAAGCTTTTTCTAACTTGTCTATCGTAAGTTGTAGTGCTTTTAATTTTTCTTTGTTGTCTGCGCTCATATTAATTATTGTTTAAAATTTATTTTATATCAAATGTATATTATTTTTCTTTCTTGTATTAGCTATTCTTTTATTTCGGGTACAAAGAAACCATACTCACTTCGCAACCTATTTGCGAAGTAATAAAACTTAATTTAATTTTATGTATGGGGCAAGTTTATTTAGTGTTGAATCCGGTATTATGCGTACATTCTTTATTGCATCAATGGATGTATAATTACCATGTTGTTTTCTGTAATTTATTATAGCTGCGGCTTGCTTGTATCGTAAATATGGATGTGTTTTTAATTCATCGTAAGTAATGCTATTAATGGGGAGATATTTTATTAGTGATGCATCAATTGTAAGTTTATCTTTAAGTTCATCCAATTTATACTTATCAAACCCCCACAATTCGGTAAGTTGATTTAACGTGTGAAACCCCCCAAGTTTGTTTCTGTAATCAATAATACGAGCTGCCATACTCGGACCTATACCGTATAGTGCTACCAATGCAGCAGAATCAGCAGTGTTAATTTCTACAATGACTTTTGTTTTTGGAGTTGATTGAGTATTTGTGTACCGTTGGTTTGCATGTGTTTCAATACGTATAAATGGAATTACTATAGATACTAAAGCACTATCAATTGAATATATTTTATATAAATCCTCGGGCTTTCTAAATGTTCCACCTTTACTTCGAAAATGCTCAATGTTTGCAGCAACCTTATTGCTAAAACCTAATTGTATGAATGTTTCTTTAGTTGCAGTATTGGGGTCAAAAAATGGAATAGTTAACGGTTCAAATATTTTTTCAGTATCTGTTACCGTATCGGTAGGATTAACACTTTTATTATCATACGTTAGTGGTAATTCTGTTATTTGAATTGGTAAAAACTCAGGAGGGAATAAATACTGATACACCTTGGGTGCAATAAAAATTATTACCATTACCAACAATAATCCATAAATGCCTTTGCGTTCGGATTTGTTGAAGATAAAATATTTTTTCAGCAGACTAATTATTCTTCTTGTTGTTTTCATCACGCTCTTGCTTAAATCTTCTTACAAAGAAATAATAAAGCAATACCGCAACAAAAATTCCGAAAAATGTTTCTGTAGCCATCCATATCCAAAAGCTTTCTGCCCAATTCATCGTGTAGTTATTTAGTTTGCAAAGATGTACTTATTTTAATTAATCTTTTGTAACTTTTGTTAGTTGTTGCCTAACTACTTCTAATCCTTCTTCAAAACTATGCGGTTTGTATCCCAATATGTTTATTGCTTTATCAATATTAAATCCGGTAATAGGAGGTCGTTTTGCAGGTTGGTTAATACCTTCGCTTGTGCTTAGGTTTAATAAGCTTTTGTCTAATTGAAAATAACTAGCAACACGATACACCAAATCAAACACACTCATAAAATCTTTACCGCTAATGTTAAATATTCCATTTGCTTTTTTATCGGCAGCTAATACACAGCCCTGCGCTAAATCTTCGGCAAGTGTAGGTGTACGGAATTGGTCGCCTACAACATTTAATACTTTGCCTTGCTCTAAGCTGTTTTTTGCCCATAATACAATATTGCTTCTACTCATATCCGTTACAACACCATAAACCAAAACGGTACGTAATATTGCCCAACTCTTGCTGTTGGTTATTATCCACTCTTCAGCCAGGTGTTTGCTTTTGCCGTAATAGCTCAGTGGATTTGGTTTCTCATTTTCGGTTAGCGGTCCGTGTGTTCCGTCAAAAATAAAATCAGTAGAAAGGTGGATAAAATGAATATTAAGTTCGTTGCAAATTGTTCCTAAGTATTCAACAGCTTTAATATTTAGTGCATCACATGCTGTTTGCTCAGTTTCACAAGCATCCACATTTGTCATTGCTGCCGTATTGATTACTACATTGGGTTTAAATTTATACAATACATCTTTTACCTCATCGTAGTTGGTTACATCTAAGGTGTTATACGTATAACCCGACTGAAAAGCATATCTATCAACACCTTTTGCAGTAGCTATAAACTCAATATCTTTACGAGTTTTGTAATAATCGGTAAGTTTTTGCCCTAGTAAACCATTGCTTCCTGTAACTAATACTTTCATGCAGCAATGATAAGAAAAAGCAAATGATTCTTTTCTAAGTGAAGTAATGCTATGTTATGATTGATATTTTTATTTTTACTTTTAATGTTTTTGAATTCAAAGGATTGATTTTTTATAATACCGCTATAATCAAAGGCAATGATTTCTGACACTCTGACAGAATTTATATTATATTCGCAACGCAAAAAAATAAAATAAATGAGAGGTCTTGTAGGAGATATACCCGTAGAAACCGCAAAACGTAACTTGTATATTGAAACGTATGGATGTGCCATGAATGTGGCAGACAGTGAAGTAGTAGCATCTATAATGGGTACACAAGGTTTTAAAACAACCAATGAAATGGACGATGCAGATGTAATATTTATTAATACCTGTGCCGTTCGTGATAATGCAGAAGCACGCATTTGGGGGCGACTGCGCGAGATGCGTAACAGCAAAAAACAAAACAAAGAATTAATAATTGGTGTGTTGGGATGTATGGCTGAACGTTTGAAGAAGCAGCTGATGGAAGATGAGAAAATTGTGGATTTAGTTGTAGGGCCGGATGCATACCGCGATTTACCCAAGCTTCTGGAGCAAGTAGAAGAAGGAAACAAAGCAGTAAACGTATTGTTAAGCAGAGAAGAAACCTATGCAGAGATTACTCCTGTTCGATTGAGCAGTAATGGAGTAACAGCATTTGTTAGTATAATGCGTGGTTGCGATAATATGTGTGCTTTTTGTGTGGTACCTTTTACTCGTGGTCGCGAGCGTAGCCGTGATCCGGAATCAATTTATAAAGAGTGTGTAGATTTGTTTAACCAAGGGTTTAGAGAAGTAACTTTATTGGGTCAAAATGTAGATTCATACAAGTATGAAGACAATGAAGGCAAGGTGTTGTGTAATTTCGCACAATTGTTAGAAAAAATAGCATTAATAAATCCTGCATTGCGTATTCGTTTCTCATCTTCGCACCCTAAAGATATTACCGATGAAGTATTGTTTACCATTAAAAAGTACAACAATATTTGCAATTATATACACTACCCGCTACAAAGTGGTAGTTCACGCATATTAAAACTTATGAATCGTACTTATGATGCAGATTGGTTTAGAGAGCGATTGGCACGAATACGTGAAATAATTCCGGATTGTGGAATTAGTACCGATGTAATTGCCGGATTTTGTACCGAAACGGATGAAGACCACCAAGATACTTTAAAAATGTTTGAGTACGGGCAGTTTGATTTTGCATATATGTATCAATACAGCGAACGCCCGGGTACATTAGCTGCTCGCAAGTACGCTGATGATGTGCCTTTGGAAGTGAAGAACAAACGTTTGAATGAAATTATTAAACTTCAAAACAGCATTAGTGTTGCTAAAAACCAATCCGAGGTAGGAAATATATACACTGTATTGATAGAAGGTTACAGCAAAAAGAGTGATGCTGATTATGCCGGACGTAATGATCAAAATAAAACCGTAATTTTTCCGGTTGGTGCTGAGTATAAAAAAGGCGATTACGTAAAAGTACTTGTTGAACGTAGTACACAAACAAGCTTAATAGGTAAAGTAATAGAAGTAGTAAATCATCCATAATACTGTTGAATGAAAGTACAAGAAATAAAACAACGTTTTGAGATAAGTGGCAACTCACCTGTGTTAAATATAGCATTGGAACCAGCTCTTATAGTTGCGCCTACGGATATTTCGGTATTGATAAACG
>JACFNJ010000194.1:2310-4108 GCA_019454865.1 Bacteroidia bacterium | reverse complement strand
AAGCAATGTACCTAATACTGCAACAAGATAAACCCGAAGATTATGTAATAGCTACCGGAGTAACTACCACTGTACGTGATTTTGTAACAATGGCTTTTGCCGAAGTAGGTATAAAACTAGCATTTAAAGGCGAACAAGAAAAGGAAGTAGGCTATATTGATGCTATTGATAAAAGTATTTTAGAAAAATCAGAAATTAAAAATTGTATCTTAAAAATTGGGCAAGAAGTAGTTGCTGTTGACCCAAGATATTATCGTCCTACTGAAGTAGAATTATTAATAGGTGACCCAACCAAAGCACATACCAAACTTGGATGGAAGCCCAAATACAATCTTGCTGCATTGGTTGAAGATATGATGCAAAGCGACTTAAAATTGATGAAAAAAGAATTGTTTTTAAAGAACAATAACTTTAACACCTTAAACTACTTTGAATAACAAACACATTCTTTTAAGAATAATACCAATTAAATGGCTATTACTTTTTTAATAGAACAGTAAAATAAAACATGAATAAATCAGACAAAATATACATTGCCGGACATCGAGGAATGGTAGGTACAGCAATGTACAGAAAACTGAAAAAAGAAGGATTTACTAACTTTATATTGCGCACCTCGCAAGAGCTTGATTTAACAAATCAAGCAGCTGTAGCCCATTTTTTTGAAACTGAAAAACCCGATTATGTTTTTTTAGCTGCTGCTAAAGTTGGTGGTATTGTAGCCAACAATACTTACCGTGCCGATTTTATATACCAAAACTTAATGATAGAATCCAATATCATTCATCAATCGTATTTACATGGTGTAAAAAAATTAATGTTTTTTGGTTCATCTTGTATTTATCCAAAATTGGCTCCTCAGCCGCTAAAAGAAGAATATCTTTTAACCGGAGAGTTAGAATATACCAACGAGCCTTATGCTATTGCTAAAATTGCAGGAATAAAACTTTGTGAAAATTACCGCGAGCAATACGGTTGTAATTTTATATCTGTAATGCCAACTAATTTATACGGATATGGAGATAATTATCACCCTAATCACTCGCATGTTTTGCCGGCATTAATACGTAAAGTACACGAAGCTAAAATAAATCAATCACCTCATATTGAAGTATGGGGAACTGGTGCGCCTTTGCGTGAGTTTTTGTTTGTTGATGATTTGGCTGATGCTTGTTACTTGTTGATGCAAAACTATAACGACAAACAGTTTGTAAACATTGGCTGTGGCACTGATATTTCTATTAAAGATTTAACCAAATTGGTATTTAAAGTAGTAGGTTACAATGGAAGTATTCAATTTAATACTGAAAAACCCGATGGTACACCTCGAAAATTAATGGATATTTCTACACTACATAACCTGGGTTGGAAACCTAAAATAAACTTAGAAGAAGGCATTAAATTGGCCTATAATGACTTTTTAGAGGGTAATTTCAGAAGTTCATAATTTTACTTATACCGTATTTCAATTACTCATCACTAAAAAACCACCAAAAACAATAAAGATGTTTACGAATTGGTATAAAACCTGATATTTGAAAGTGCAATCGTATCAGTAATTTAAAGTGTTCTAATAAGATTGTGGTTTTGAAAATTCGCTGCAATGATTTTTCAAAACAAAATTTAAAGGTTGTTGAATCGGAAACGATTCAAAGAAATTAATAAAAAGCTATCTCGTAACTGAAATAGCTTTTTTTATTGCTGCTACTTTTCTACAACTTCATACATATCATTCCTTCGATCTTTCCAATTTAAAACAGTTCCGGTATTTCTGGCACGCTCTATTGCTGCTAAGTCT
>JACFNJ010000194.1:0-2271 GCA_019454865.1 Bacteroidia bacterium | reverse complement strand
ATTACTACGGTTTCAATATTGGTGCTGCACTCTCCGGCAATTGCATCTGGCGGAAATGAAAAATCGCTTGGTGTATAAATCCCCGATTGCGCATAGTTAATATCCATATTATCTACAGATGGAATATTACCGATAGTACCAGCAGTAGCAACAAAAATTTGATTTTCTACGGCTCTGCTTTGAGCACATATTTTTACACGCAAATGTCCATGTTTTTCATCCGTACAAAATGGAACAAAAATTATTTTAGCCCCTTTTAGGCAAGCTATTCGCGACATTTCCGGAAACTCTACATCGTAACAAATATTAATAGCAACTTTTCCGCAATCGGTATTAAATACCTTAATTTCATTTCCGGGTTTTACTCCCCACCATTTGGTTTCATTTGCTGTGATGTGAATTTTATATTGTTTTTCATAAGTTCCATCGCGCTTAAACAAATAACTTACGTTGTACAAATTATCGTTTTCTACTTGTAAATGCGTACCTGCAACAATATTGATGTTATACTCTAAACTTAACCGCGAAAACAATTGTATGTAATCATCGGTGTATTCATCCAGCTTTCGGATACTATCTTCGGGGCTCATGCTTTTATACTCGTGCAGCGATAATAATTGTGTAGTAAACAACTCAGGAAATAAAGCAAAATCACTTTTGTAATTACTTGCTACATCCGTAAAATATTCACATTGTTGTGCAAATTCTTTGAAAGATTTAATCTTACGCAATTCGTATTGTATAGCACACACACGAACTTTTTTCATTAACACATTTCGCTCTTTGGTTTCGGCTATATAATCTAAGTTAATCCATTCCAATAAGGTTGCATACCCTTCGCTTTCCTTATCATCCGGCAAATAGTCTTTAATTATTCGTTGTATGGTAAATCCTTGCGAAAGCTGAAAAGTAAGTACCGAATCCTTTATTTTTTTCTCAATTACACGCTTTACATAAGCTCGTACACCAAACTTATCCGAGTATTTGTAATAATTAGGCAACCTGCCTCCTATTAAAATTGCCTTCAGGTTTTTATGCACGCACAAGTCTTTACGCATGTCATACAATCGTCTTCCTATTTTAAAACCTTGATACTCGGGGTGTACCATTACCTCAATTCCATACAAAGTATCGCCTTCATCTTCATGGTTTGTAATAAAACCATTATCACATATTTCTTTCCATGTATGGTCATCGTCATATTCATCAAAACTTATTATCAAACTACTTGCTGAACCAACTATTTTACCTTCGTATTCAATAACCTGCATACCTTCTGGAAAAATCCGAAATTGGCTATCTAACATTTCGTATGTCCATGGGTCTGAATCCGGAAAACAAATTTTTGATAGTTTAATAATATCTTCAAAATCGCTGCGCTCTGCATTACGTTCAATTAATTTGGGCTTTCGTGGTGATCGGGTTTTCATAACATGTAATATCTTTTCCTATTAAAATAGTTTAGGCAAATTACACAAATATTTTTATTGTAAAATTGATTATTGTGAAATTGCTTTCTTAGTTGTTATTTCACATGCTTAAAAACAAAAGATGAATTTACAAACCATAATAGAACAAACTTGGGAAAACAGAGAGTTGCTTAAAGAAAAAAACACACAAGATGCAATACGTGAAGTTATAGAGCAATTAGACAAAGGAAAACTACGCACAGCAGAACCTACCGAAAACGGATGGCAGGTAAATGACTGGGTAAAAAAAGCTGTTATTTTATATTTTCCAATTCAACAAATGCAAACCATAGAGGTTGGCCCATTTGAGTTTCATGATAAGATGAAACTGAAAACAAACTATGCCGAACAAGGGGTGCGTGTAGTGCCACATGCCATTGCACGATATGGGGCATTTTTACAAAAAGGTGTAATAATGATGCCAAGCTATGTAAATATTGGTGCTTATGTAGATGAAGGAACTATGGTAGATACATGGGCAACCGTAGGAAGCTGCGCCCAAATAGGAAAACATGTACACCTAAGCGGAGGAGTAGGCATAGGTGGTGTGTTAGAACCTGTACAAGCAGCACCGGTAATTATTGAAGACAATTGTTTTATTGGTTCTCGCTGTATTGTAGTTGAAGGAGTGCGGGTTGAGAAAGAAGCCGTTTTGGGTGCCGGTGTTACACTTACAATGAGTACAAAAATAATTGATGTAACGGGCAACTCACCAATAGAATATAAAGGTGTAGTACCTGCACGAAGTGTAGTAATACCGGGCAGTTATACCAAAACTTTTCCTGCCGGAAACTACCAAGTG
>JACFNJ010000193.1 GCA_019454865.1 Bacteroidia bacterium | reverse complement strand
CAACCAAATACTTGCTACTCGTGTATAAGCTTTTGCTCTTTTAGGGTTAACACTTTCTGCTCGCTCATAATGCGATGCTGCTTGTCCGCCATTATTCATTTCTAAGTAAACATCACCTGCTGTTATTAACACATCATAATCACGCGGGCTTAACTCTAAAGCACTTTGTATATAGCCTAATGCTTCGTCAGTAATTTTGTTTTCAGTATTTACCAAAGCAGCAGCTACCATACTTAATGCACGGGAGTCGCTAACTAATCCATCTCTACTACGCTTAATATCCAATCCTTTTTTGAACATTGCTTTGGCTTCATTTATTTTATTTTCTGCCATTAATAACTCACCCATTCCAATAAAATTGGAAGGATTGGTAGGAGCAAGCTGTGCACCTTTTTCGTAAGCCCATTTAGCTGAATCTTCTTTATACAAATTCATATATGCTTGCCCTAAGTAATACCAATTGTCGCCATTTTTATTGTCTAATTGGGTTAAGCTCTCAAAAATGTTTCGGGCAGCTTCGTACTTGTCAAAATCAAGTGCACGTAAGCCTTCTTGTAAACTTTGGGCAGTGGTGGTTAAGCTAAATAATATACCACTTGCTACCAGTACTTCTTTAATTCTATTCTTCATTCTTTTTTACTTATTGTTTAATTGTATTATTCGAATTGGTGCATGTGCAGGCACTAATCCACTTTTTAATATTATTCGTTGTCCTTTATCACTGTTTATGAACGATGCAAATCCTGTTCCTAAACCGTATCTTCCCTCGGGATTAATAATATAAATATTGCGATACAATGGATATTGTTTTAATGCAATATACGCCTGGTAAGGCTTCATTGTAGTTGCTTCAGCTGTTTCCGGATTTTTTGGAATGATATTTATGACTTGTATTTTTTGTAAAAAATTGGTTGACAAACTATCGTCCAAATCACTAATCCATGATACACCAATTATGCCTATTGTATTTTGGTTTTTTTCTACTTGTTCTATTACTAGCGGATTATTTTTAACAGCATAACAATTTTTTGCCGGATTTTTACCTTCCAGCAATGAGTCTTTCAAAAAGCGAATTGCGCCACTTTGTGCATTATCAAACACAACTTGAATTTCTTCATTAGAATTTGATTTGTTCAATTGTTGCCAGTTGATAATATTTCCTGTAAGTAAATCTTTTACTTGTGTTAAGGATAGGATGGTGTCTTTGCGCGATTTATTCATTATTAATGCTATCGCATCATATCCTATAATTATTGTTCTTGGAACTAATTTTTGTTTATCAAAATAGGCTTTTTCATCCTCATTCAATTCTCTGCTAACAATTGCTATACGTGCACTGTCTTTAGATAATAATTGGATAGCATGGATTTCATTTGTATATTCAATAGTAAGTTTAGCATTGGGATATAATGCTTCAAATACTTCTTTTTCAGCTTCTATTATAGGTTTCAAGCTTTCATCTACTGCAATAGTAATTTTTCCGCTTGTGCTGGTATCTGTATGCTTGAGCACTGTTGAATTATTGCAACCTAAAAGTAATAGCAGCCCAATTCCTATTATACAATTTAATCTAATTATCAACTGTTTCATTTACTTCAATATTATTATTTTGAGTTTTAATAAACCGAATTAAGCGATATACTCGAAAACAACCATACAAAAAAAGCAAAGAAGCGACAGCATATCTAATATCTCCGGCATAATTAACAAACGGTGGAAATACTAAGAAAGCTGTTCCCATTACAAAATAAAAAATAGCCATAATAACTCCAAAATATTTGAGTACTATGGCTATTTGTTTGTTGCGTTTTGCTCTTGTGTTTTCAAGATTCACGCAGCGAATATACTAATTTTGTAGAGTAAACTTAATTGGTAAAGTCATTCGCAACGGAACAGGTTTACCATTTTGTTTTGCTGGCTTCCAAGCCGGCATTTTCTTTACTACTTCCAGTGCTGCTTCATCAAAACCCCATCCGCCTTTTTTTACAACTGTAATATCACTAATCTTGCCATCACGTCCAACAACAAATTGAACGATAACTTTGCCTTCTTGTCCATTGGCTTTTGCCATTTCAGGATAATTAATATTACGAGCCAAAAACTCGGATAGTGCCGAAGGGTTATCACCAAATTCAGGCATTTGTTCAGCAAAGGTTACAATTTCAGGTTCTGCTTCACCAGTATTATCACCATCACCGGTTTCTAATAAACTTGCATCTACACCATCCGGATTTCCTTCAACGGTTTTGGTACTTGCATCTTTATCTTTCATTTCATCTTGTGCAGGTGGTGGTTCATCCGGTACTTGCTCATCGGGTTTAATTTCCGGTGGAGTAAATTTTACGGTTGATTTTAGTGGAGGCGGTGGTTCAACAGGTGGGGGAGGAGGTTGTTTTTTGTCAATTGGCGGTGGTTCTTCCATGTTTACCACCTCGGTAACTTTTACATTTTCATCTGCATTATCAGCAAACCCTTTGATGTAATCAATTATCATTGGTGTAGTAATAAGCATTGTAAAAAATACAATTGCAAATACAATTCCTCTGGTTGTGTTTTTATCGCCATCCTTACGAAGCACATAAGCTCCGTATTCTTGATTTCTTCCTTTAAAAACCAAGTCAACCCATTGGCTTTCGAATATGTTTATTTTTGCGAATTTTGACATATTGGTTTTACTTGATTATTCTAAATTTACAGTTTTTAGCATGTCAATTTCGGGTTGAGTAATATCTACTACTGCATAACGTCCAATATTACAAATTAGCATCTCATCCAAAATATCAACTAAGTTATTATACTTGGAATGATCGGAAGCTTTAATTACTACAATTAACGCATTCTTATCATTTTTAATATCACTCACATTAGTTTTATATTCCTCTTCAGTAATCTTATGATTGTTGAGCATGCTTTTATAAATAGGAATACTGTCTATTCTGCTGTTACGCAATTTATTTTCTTTAAGTAATGTAGCACGAATACCTCCTGCACTATAATTAGTAATTTGTGGCGTACCCGGTGCTCCGGTTGTAGGGTCAACAAAATAATAAACAATTTTATTATCGTTTGCTAATAAAAGAGTTATTGCTTGCGAAGCTTTTACTTTGCTTCCATCTTCAATTTTATCTTCTTTTACCGGCATATTAATCTCCATGGTTTGTGGTTTATTCATACTTGTGGTAAGCATAAAAAAGGTAATAAGTAAAAAACCTAAATCAACCATTGGAGTAAAATCTACTCGGGTAGAAAGCTTTTTACCTTTTTTCTTACCTCCTTTGTGTTTACCACCACCACTGCTGTCTATTTCTGCCATTATTTTTCTTTATTAATTAGCTTTTTCTAAGCTCGTAATAAAATTAAATCTATTTACTTTTTTCTCTTGCAATATTGCGATAACACGTTTTACTGTTGGCATATCGGCATCTCGGTCGCCTTTTATTGCTACACGAAAATTGTTGTTTGACAATCGTGCCTGCCATATCCAATCACCCAATTCATTGTTTAATGAGTCAATTGGTATTCCCGAGAAATCGGCTTTCCCTTTTTCTTCATTTGTCATTTTTAAGAATTGAGACATTTGTGCTATTGGAATTCCAAAACTGGATTGAAGCGAAAATTCCTTTACTTCTTGCGGAGTAAAAGTCATTTTGTATCGTTCAGCCATCCGTTGTATTAGTGCCTCGCGTGTTTGCTGTCCATCAATGCCAAAAAATACTCGTCCTCTTTTATCAATAGTTAATAACATGATATCTGATTCGGGTAATTTAATTTCACTTACTGATGATGGTGTATCTACAATAACGGGCTCGTCCGGTTTAAACTTAGTTGCAAGCATAAAGAAAGTAAGCAGAAGGAACGCTACGTCTGTCATAGCGGTCATATCTACTGTTGTACTCTTACGAGGTACTTTTACTTTAGCCATTTTTTAATTATTAATTATTGAATGAAAATTCCGTATTTAATGGAATAATTATTTGTTAGTTGCAGCAAATGTTTGTGTAATGCTGAATCCTGCTTCATCAATGGTATAAGTAATTTTATCAATTTTAGTTGTAAAAATACTGTACATAATAATTGCTATAGCAGAATTACCGATACCTAATGCAGTATTAATTAACGCTTCCGAAATACCGTTTGCTAATGCTGTAGAATCCGGTGAACCTG
>JACFNJ010000192.1 GCA_019454865.1 Bacteroidia bacterium | reverse complement strand
CTGTAATTGCCGATACCGTTGTGCAATTAAACATACCATTAACTCCCATACCTGACGAAAACGTAGAGCTTACACTAAAAGGAATTTTATACGATTTGGATAAGTATGACATACGTCCGGATGCGGCAAAAGTATTGGATTCATTAATTATAATTTTGAAAAATAACCCAACACTAGTAATAGAAATTGCTTCGCATACCGATAGTAGGGCAGATGATGATTACAACATGAAATTGAGTTTAAAACGTGCACAAAGCTGCATGAATTATTTAATTGCTAAAGGAATACCAAAGGCAAGACTTAAAGCGGTGGGTTATGGCGAAACTCGCCCGATAAACGATTGTGATGATTGTACCGAAGAAGAACATCAACAGAACAGAAGAACCACATTTCGTGTGCTTCGATCCGATTATAAAAATTAGTTTTTAGTAAGGCTATTAATCCAAAGTGCTATTTCATTAATTACATATTCGGGCACATTTCCTTGTATGGAATATTCTTGTGGCGATGGCACTCCTTCGCCTTCTATTAATATGTGATTCAGTTTTTCAAATTGTACAAATTTAGCACAGCACGCATCTTTTAATGCGGTTTGCCAAAGCACTAACTCTTCCGGCTGCACCTGATAATCGCGCTTTCCCTGAATAAACAAAAGTGGTGTGCGCATTATTTTATTTATTAATACCTCCGGCTTATTTGTTTCCATGTGTTTGATGTATGCAGGTGTTAATCCTGGAAACAAGGAGTCTTGCACCGCATCCCTTTTTGCTCGATGTAATGCCGTATAGTTTGCTTTTTCAATAAGTATATTGATTGCAGCTTTTGAGGCACTATCTTTTTGCAACGATTGTAAATAATACAACTGTTTAGGAAGCAAATCCACAACAGAACTATAGTTGGCCGATAAGCCTATAAATCCGGATATTGATGAAAGATTTGTTTGAAAATATGGAATCATAAATCCGCCTTGGCTATGTCCGGCAAATAATATCATTGAAAAAGTTTTATCGTTTTTAAACTGTTTTATAATAGATTTTAAATCCAACAGATACTCAAACTCCATATTTACCTTGGTGGGGTTTATGTTTTTAAAAATACTTGTGTTTACTGTTCGCTTATCGTATCTAAACACCGCAATTCCTTTGTCAGCCAAGCCCCAGGCAATGTCTTTATATGGTTTGTTTACACCAATGGAGCCATCTTTATCTGTTGGGCCACTACCGCCTACAATAATTACTAATGGAATTTTTTGCTTGTTTTTGGGCAATGTTAATATGCCATCACAACTAATATTTCCCGTTTTAATTTTCTTTTTTATCTCAATAAAATTAAGCGTGTTTATATAATTAGGCGGAGTATATTCTACTTGTGGTGATTTAAAAAATAGTCCTGCAATTTGGTTGTTTTTATTAAGAGTTATGTGAAGCAAAAAATCTTTTGAAACAAACGACAACTTTGATTCGGCTATAACAAAACTGTCTTTTAGTATTGTTTTAACAAACGAAAAATTAACAACCGTGTCGTACTTTTCTATAAAATTTTGCCACAGCATTTCATAGTCTTTCGCATCAAGCTGGCGTTTCATTTCCTTGTCCTGCATTTGATATATACTATCAAACTGTTGTTGAACAAAGTGTGCAATTATTTTCTGTGAAACGCGTTCGGCTGAATTATTGTTTTGTGAAAAAGCCGAGTATATTGGGGCAAAACAAGCAATTGCAATTACTATTAGCTTACAACTTTTAAATAAATCTCTTCGCATTGATGCAAATGTAAAACCAATAATCAAAAAACATACATCGGGTAATCAATGTAATTAGTTAATAAAATGGTTCTTTTTAAAAACATGTACTATATTCGAGCGATTGATTTTGTAGATGATTACGACAGTTAAAAGCAAACAAATTGTATTCTTACTTGTGATGGTATTGTGTCTAAATAATGTATTTGCACAGAAATACGAAATTAAAGATGGCGATACGATTAACCGAGTAGATAAAAACAATAAGAAGCAAGGTTTTTGGCGCTTGTTTTGGCCCAATGGTGATTTAAAATACGAAGTGTTTTATGAAAACGGTGAAATTGAAGGGCTCGAAATTCGCTATTACGATGCACAGGACTGTATTGAATTTAGCAACACATATAAAGATGGTGTGTTGTATGGACCAAGTGTTTCTTTTTATCCAAATTGCAGCACAAAGGTTGAAGAAATGTATGTAGCCGGAAAAAAACATGGCTACGAAAGAACATATGACGAAAACGGGTTTTTATTAACCGAAGCAAAGTTTGATAAAGGCGAGCTTGACGGAAGCTATGCACATTTTGACAAAAAAGGCTATGTAACTTATGAGTCGCCTACAAAAGAAACTACATTAAAGTTTGACAAGTTTTTAACAGGCGAATACAAAATCAAAGACTCTACCATTTTTAAAGTTTTTGAACGAAACAAAGATTGGAAAAAAATAATGTTGGTTGCTGATATGACAGGCAGTATGTTTCCTTACATTGGGCAGTTATTGGTTTGGTTTAAAAAAAATATAGAAGCCGAAAAAATAAAATACTATTCGTTATTTAATGATGGTGATAACTTACCGGATAATAAAAAGGTAGTAGGTAATACCGGTGGTGTACACACCTTTGAAGCAAAAGATTATAAAAAATTTAAGAAAGACATTGAAGATGTAAGGAAACTAGGTGAAGGAGGCGATGACCCTGAAAATGATTTGGAAGCAATAATTCGATCAATGGCAGCCAAACGCGATTATCAGTCGCTAGTGTTGCTTGCTGATGATAGCGATATCCGCGACATGTCATTATTAAAACGGATAAAAAAACCGGTGCATGTTGTGCTCTGTGGTACCCGAAGAGGAATAAACCAACAATACATAAAATTAGCCGTAGCAACCAAAGGCAGTATTCATACAACAAATAGCGATATATACATAAAAAAACTAAAAGAAGGCGATGAGGTTTGGCTTGAAAAATTTTTGTTTATATACGAAGAGGGTAATCTTGTACAGTACGAACAATAACAGTTATGCTTGCACTGCTTGAAGACATGGCTTCGGTATTAGCCACCAAAAACATTGAAAATATTTTCTTTAAAAAATTTATCCGTACAAAACCAAGCAGTGAAATTGATGCACTAATACATAAGCACAATCAAATAATTAGTAAACAAATTGATTGTACCGCATGTGCAAATTGTTGTAAGAAATTAGAGCCGGGTGTGGATGATGCAGAAATAGTACAATTGGCTAAACACGCTAACTCATCACCCGAAGTATTTAAAAATAATTTTATTCTATTTGATGGAGTTTCGTGTTTTCTTAAAACAAAACCGTGTATGTTTTTAAAAGAAAACAAATGTAGTATTTATTCCAATCGTCCTACTGCATGTGCTGATTACCCGCACTTAAATGGCATAAATTTAAAATACAAAAGCAGCTTATGGAATAATTATTCCGTTTGCCCAATTGTGTTTAATGTTATAGAAAATGTAAAAGAAGAATTAGGTTTTGTGTATGCTAAATAATTCTTCGTTTCATTCGTTTGCGCTCCAACACAATGCAGTAATTACTGAAGACGCATCAACACCTTTTACTTTGTATTTTTTTAAGCAGCCCAATGTGTTTGTACATTACATTGATACCGATACGTATGTAAATCATAATATCCAACCGAATTTTTTTATTGATTGGTTGAACAAAAACCAAAACACCACAACCAAAAAAATACAACTTTGGGAAGATGTGTGGCTAAATAAAAACTACTTAGTAACAAACCGGCTGCAATCGTTATTAGGAAAAAACAAAAGAATATTTGCAAGAGACACAACCGTACACAGAATTGACAAATCAACTGCAGACAACTTTTTAACCAAGCACCATTTGCAAGGCACAACCAGCGCATATTATAAATTTGGGTTAATACATCAAAACAAAATAGTTGCCGTAGCTACTTTTAGTAAGGCCCGCACAATGTATGACGGACCCGTATATTACCGAAGCTATGAGTTGGAAAGGTTTGCCACTTGTAGTGTAATAAATGTAATTGGTGGGCTTAGTAAACTAATGAAGATTTTTATTGAAACCACTCAAGCTAAACACATCATGACCTATATTGACAGAGATTGGAGCAGTGGAGAAGGATTTAAAAAAATTGGATTTGTTGAAACAGAAACCACCTTA
>JACFNJ010000191.1 GCA_019454865.1 Bacteroidia bacterium | reverse complement strand
GCCTGCTGTTTTTGGCGCAAACATCATACGCATATTAGGACGTAATGTAGTAGCAGTTGCAGAAAATGATAAAGAACTAGTTCCGCATCCAACACCTCCATCCATATATGTGCCATGTGCTGATGTAAAGGTAGTAGTTGTGGCTCGTACCCCACCAGTTGAAGTCCAAGAGGAGTTATCAAAACAAACTTGAATTAAAATATTATCAACATTGTTATACATAAAGTTGCTACTAAAATTATATGTATTCCATCCGGTAGTTGGCATTGTTGATGTTGTAGTATAAACAACCTGTGATGTAGTGTTAACAAAACCTGTTATTGTTGTTAATGTAGTGTGTGACATTCTAATACTAAATCCACTTAATGATTGACCGGGAGGCGTAACACAATCAAAAGCTAACGAACTAAAATTTCCTTCCGTATTTATACCTAATGCGTTAAGCTCTGATTTTCTAATTAAATATTGTACTTTCCCATCCTCGTATAAACATCCGTAAGGTGATATACCTGTAGTACTTTGGGTTGATGTACCGGTACCAATTTGAATTAATTGGGCTTCTGCTGTGTATGAAAAGAAGCTTAGTAAAATTAAAGTTCCCCAAAGGCGAGAAACTAAAAAACGATGTAGATTAATTTTCATATATATATTTCGTATTAATTTATTTCTAATTTTGACTAAACCTCAAATTTAAAAATAAAAACATAATTCCAAAGAAATTAAATTTGTTATCAGATAGTTTCTTTTATTTTACATTAAATTTATAGTAATAAGAATAATGAGATTTTTGAAATGGGTATTAATAATCAGCATATTTATATGTCTTGGAATTGAAATTTTTATTTGGGTAACGGGAAAAACCTATCTAAACATATTATTACCTAAAACTATTTTGAGTGGCAAATTGGGGCCGGACATTGACGAGCTAAGCGATTTTAAGACAAATACAATTACTAATGAAGTGCCTCAAACGTGGACTCATGCTGCTGATTTTATCAATAAAAATATTGCGAATACTACGCTTCAAAAAATGGAAGATTATCAAACTGCAGCATTTCTTGTAATAAAAGAAGATAGTATTTTGTATGAAAGATATTGGGATAATTATGACACAACATCCCAAACCAATTCATTTAGTATGTCAAAGTCTATTGTTTCAATATTAATAGGATGTGCAATTACAGATGGATTAATAAAAAATGTTGATGAGCCGGTATGTAATTATTTAGAGGATTTTGAAAGCTCAGATTTAAAAAAAATTACAATACGCCATTTACTTACAATGAGTAGTGGATTAGGGTTTAAAGAAGATTATTCAAGCATGTTTTCATGGCCGGCCGAAGCATACTATGGGCAAGATGTAAATAAGCTAACGATAGAACAGGCAAAACCAATTACTAAACCAGGTGTAATATGGAAGTATAAAGGAGGAGACACACAATTATTGGGAATGATTTTAAAAAAAGTTACACAAACATCAGTTTCGGAATACGCATCCGAGCGCTTGTGGAAACCTATAGGCGCAGAGTACCCGGCTTATTGGAGTTTGGATGAAAATGGAATGGAAAAAGTAAGTTGCTGTTGGTATGCCACTGCTCATGATTTTGCACGTATTGCAAAACTTATTCTTAATTATGGACGATGGAACGAAAAGATTATTTTAGACTCAAGCTATATTGTAGAGGCTATTAAACCTGCAGAGTTAGTAACAGAAGATGGAGTAATTACACGCCAATATGGTTTTCAATGGTGGTTGATGCAGTATAATAACAGCCCAGTTTATTATGCACGCGGCATTAAAGGTCAATATATTTTTGCTATCCCTGAAAAAAATATGATTGTAGTACGATTAGGGCACAAACGAGCAAAAACAGAAGGCGGAAGTTTACCAGCAGATATATTTTTGTATTTGGATGCAGCATTTTCGTTGTTATAAATAATTTCTTTTCATGAGATTAGGTTGTAGAAAATCAAGACCAAGTAATTTTGTTTTTTTATTTTAATTCAAGTCTTATTTTAGCACCAAAATTACAACCATAAGAATTATGAACTTTCCAGAAAACTTGTTGTACTCAAAAGATCACGAATGGGTACGTATTGAAGGAGATGTTGCTTATGTCGGGATTACCGATTTTGCGCAACACGAATTAGGTGATATTGTATATGTGGATATAAACACCGTAGGTAAAAGCGTAAGCCAACACGATGTATTTGGTACAGTAGAAGCTGTAAAAACAGTTTCTGATTTGTTTGCCCCAATTTCGGGTACAGTGTCTGAATTTAATTCAGATTTGGAAGGTTCACCAGAGTTGGTTAATTCGGATCCTTATGGTAAAGGATGGATGATAAAAGTTACAGGATTTAATTCTGATGAAACTAAAGATTTAATGAATGTAGATGCATACAAAGCTTTAGTTGGAGCTTAATCATAATATGAATTTTGTAAAGCGGCTATTGCCGCTTTTTTTTTATCCAATATTTTTAACAGTTTTTGGTAAATAGTATAAATGAAAAAAAGTAATAATAAGCCGCTTTTAATTATTGCAATTACATTTATACTGTTGCAAATAATATCTTTTGTTGTACCTGATACTTTTTGGATAAAAAATAATTTGACAGTCGTATCTGTTTTTTCTGATTTGGAAAGAAAACCAGAAGTTTTACATGCGTCAACGTATAAACCCAAAAACAAAGAGTTGAAAAACTTAGTTGCTGATACAATTGTTAGCAATAAAGTTGTAACTAAACTCATAAGGAATGATGTGGCTATTGAATATGCAGATACTTCTGGAGATGTTACGGGACTGAATAAGTTTTTAACTGCATTACATAATCAACAAAAGCATAAAAACAAAAAAATCAGAATAGGGTATTTCGGAGATAGCATGATTGAAGGAGATTTAATAACCCAAACTATTCGATCAATTTTGCAAAATAAATTTGGAGGAAATGGTGTAGGTTTTATTCCCATATCGAGTGTTGTGGAACAGTTCAGACAAACTGTACGTGTTTCAACTAATACAAATTGGGATGGCGTGAGTTATATTAGCAATAAAGATAAAAAAATTATTGGTATAAGTGGCACAACTTTTTATCCAAAACAGCAGGCTGAAATCAATATTATATCAGGGAATATGAAACACTTGCAAAGCTTAAACAACTTACATCTTTTATTTGGAAAAGGAGATGACAGTTTAACTTGTTTGTTTAATAATGAGCAATTAAAATTTGTGGGTACTAAACATTTTAATTCTGCTAAACTTACAAAAGATACTACGCTTAAAAGTATTCATTTAAAATTTAATCCGTCCTCAACTCCAATTTATGGATTTACATCGGAAAGTAAAACAGGAGTAATTTTGGATAATTTTTCATTTCGCGGAACAAGTGGTGCTGAATTGATACGTCTAAATTCAAAAATGTTAAAACAAATAGATTCATTGAGGCATTATGATTTATTGGTATTACAGTATGGTCCAAACCTATTGTATAGCGATAGTATTACCAACTTTAATTATTACCAAAAACAATTAGAGAAAAGTATTAAACATCTGAAAAAAGCATTTCCGAATTCAAGTATTTTAATAATTAGCACTGCCGATAAGGCTTTTAAAATAGATGGCGAATATCGTACAGGTAATGGGGTAGAACAACTGCTTAAAGCGCAGGAAACAGCAGCTAAAAATACAGGATGTGCTTTTTTTAACTTGTATGAAGCAATGGGAGGGTATAATAGCATGAAAATGTGGGTTGAGAAAAAACCTATTTTAGCAGGAAGTGATTATACGCATTTTAATATAAGTGGTTCGGCTAAAATAGGTAGGTTAATATCGAATGCAATTTTAAATGAATATGAAAATAAGTACCCTGATTAGTATTTTATTTATAAGTATAAAACATTATGCTCAACCAGTATCGTTTGATGAGCTATCAATTGTTCATAATGCTAAAGTAATAACAATTGACACCAGTAAAAGGGTATTTAAAATTGTGCATATTGGCGACTCACATATACAAGCTGATTTGTTTAGCGGTAAAATTAGATCAAACCTTCAACAACAATACGGCAATGCCGGAATTGGTTTGTTGTTTCCTTATAAAAGTATAAACACAAACGGGCCGAGTACCTATAGAACCAGTAGTATAAACAAACTACAAGCGAATAAAATAGTTCGTTGTAAGAGCGAATGTTCAGTTGGTATTGCTGCATATAATGTTATTTTACCAACT
>JACFNJ010000190.1:3402-4258 GCA_019454865.1 Bacteroidia bacterium | reverse complement strand
AGATAAAAGCATTTTTTGTAATTCAGCTTTTAGTTTTAATTGTGCTGGTGTACTATCCCAAAAGCCTGTGAGTTTGATTTCGGTTGCAACCAAGTTAAAAATATGCTGTGTCAGGTTCACATTTCTGGCAATTTCATCTTCCGATAAATCTCTGTTATCAAATAATTCAGCTTTAAAAATACGGAAGAATGGCATTTGTTTTTTACGGTCTAATCCATAAGTTTCTTCCTTTTCTCTGTTTCTTATTTTCTCTCTTAGCTTCTCTAACTCTTCATAAATCACTTTCCAATTACCCTTGAAATTTTGCAAAATTTCTTCTAATGCTTTTGCAAAAGAAGCAAACAATTCAGGGTCTTCATCAATGTTTAAATCTATAAAGTGCCTAATGGCGTGTTCAACTTCTGCTGCCTTTGTTTTCTCTCTTTTCTTAGTGTTAACTACTTTGCTAAAGAAATCATCTGCAATGATTGAAATTGGAGCGACTTGTTGCTCAATTCCTTTTGAGATTAAATATTCGTCTGCTATGGCTCTCAATTTAGGAGGTATGCCTTTCATACTAAACCTGCCATCTCTAAAGTGTTTGTTTGCTAAAGCATTAATTTCTGTAAAGGCTTTCCAATCGTTGAAAAACTCTAAGGCTTCCTTTCGTGGCAAAACTGTGTTGAAACAGCTTGTAAGCGTATTGTAAAGTTTAATGTATTCAAACCGAATATCTTCATCATAAAAGACATCAAAAAATGCATCTGAATCTGATAGATCTTCTAAACCGTAAACTTTTAAGAAATTCCAAATATCCTTATGGGCTTTGATTAATTCGTTCAATTCTGCATCATCATCTGAAATGCAATCTATTATT
>JACFNJ010000190.1:0-3392 GCA_019454865.1 Bacteroidia bacterium | reverse complement strand
GCATATACATCTAATGCTCGTTTTAAATGGTGGCCTACACCCACATAATCTACAACAAAACCTTTGTCTTTGCCTTCTGGACCTACACGGTTTACCCTTGCAATGGTCTGTAAAAGATTGTGAGCCACAATAACCCTATCTAAATACATTACCTGCTCAATAGGTGCATCAAAACCTGTAAGGAGCATATTATTTACAATTACAATACCCACATTTCCGTTCAGGTTTTTATCTTCTTCATCCGTTTTTCCAAATGGTAATTTAAAACGCTTTATACTTTTCTTATGATAATCACTATTGGTATAGGCTTTAACTTCTAATTCGTCATTATGGCTTCCTGATATTACTACTGCCGTTTCTAACGTTTGTAATACTTCAAGATTGACTAACATAGGATTATCAACCAATAATTCGGCTATTTTATTCTTTAAAGCCTCATCAATAGCTGCTTTATATCTAACGGCTGCAATACGAGAATTGGCTACAATTTGAGCTTTAAAACCACCTGAAAATATATGTTCTACATAATGATTGACCATACTTTTAGCTTTCTCTTTAATGGTATTCATATTGTCTAAATACGCATCACGAGAGCCAAAACCTAAAATCTGTAAACGTTCGGTAAGTTGATAATCGCTAAATACATCAGCAAACTTATCATCCATTCCCTTTTGGTCTTCTACCTCTGCATTATGAGTAAAGCCTTCATACACTATCTCTAAAGTAACGCCATCGTCTATTGCCTGACGCATAGTGTACTTATCAATGTAGTCTTTGTATTTCTTTTCTGTTTTGCTTGTTGGTGTTCCTGTAAAGCCAATAGATGTAGCATTTGGCATTGCACGGTCTAAATTGGCAGCTAAAAGCGAATATTGCGACCTGTGTGCTTCATCTGTCATTACTAAGATGTTGCTACTTTTATTTAGCTCCGGGAATATTTCTAAACCAGTTAAATCTCCGTTTTCTTGGAACTTATGAATCATAGCCATTACCAAATCGGAGTTATCATTGCTTAATAACTCTTTTAGACTTTGACCATTGGGAGGATTCTTTGGATTGATAAAGTTGGCTGTTTTTATGGTAAAACCAATACTTTGACCTGTTTCTGCTAATTGTTCTTCTAATTGTGTTCTATCGGTTACAAAAATGATTTTCCAAGACATTAGTTCAGGTCTTAGTTTCATTTCACGAACCATAAACATCATAGTAAGCGATTTACCCGAACCTTGTGTATGCCAAATAATACCACCTCTTTCTATTGGGTTTTTACCATCAATTAATCTTTGGGTTGTTATTTTTACAGCTCTGAATTGTTGGTATCTACCAACTACTTTTATTTTTCTGCCTTTATCATCCGTTTTGAAAACCGTAAAAACTCTTACAATATCTAACAGGTTACGAGGGTCTAACATACCTGCAACCAAACGTTGCTGGTCGTTTGGTGAAGATTGACCGTGTGCTAAATCATTTAATGTTTTAGGATAGGGATCTGTCCATCTGTAAAAGTGTTTTTCTATTTGAGTGGTAATTGTACCAAACTTTGCTTCTGTACGGCAAGTGGTTATCAAGAACTGATTATAGAAAAAGAGTTCTTTGTTGCCTTCGCCTGTATCTCCTCGCTGCTCAGAATAACGCATCAATTGGTCGATAGCTTCAGGAAGGGGTTCTTTCACTTTGGAGGACTTTGCTTCTACAACCACAAGCGGCAACCCATTAACAAACAATACAATATCGGGTAGTATATGGTGGTCTGTACCTGTAACCACTACCTTAAACTGAGAAATAGCTGTAAAGCTATTGTTCTCTAAATTATCAAAATCAATAAAGCGTACTGTTGGACTTAACTCGCCTGTTTGTTCGTTTTTAGAAACGGTGGTATTTTCCAATAGGTAATGCAATACCTGTTGGTTGTTTTCTAAAAGACTGTTCTTTTGAAAGGTTGTTATTTTACGTTCCAATTCATCTACCTGAACATCGGTAAGAAAAGGATTGATTTTAATCAATGCTTCCCGTAGTTTAGGTTTTAGTACCACTTCTGAAAAAGATGTTCTAAAACTTTGCTCGGGCTGTTGTTGCATTTGTAATTCCAACACATCCCAACCTAAACCTTCCAACTGCTCCAAAAATGGCTTTTCTACGTGGTTGTATTCGTCTAATTTTAAGGTTGAACCTAAATTGCCTCTGTATTTATTGTCGTTGCTTAGTATCATTTCTTAGGCTTTAGCTTTTTAATATCTTCCTCCAATTCTTTTAGACTTTTTTCATAGTCTAATTTTTTCTTTTCTTCTCTATATTTTTCGTATTCAATGGCTACTTTATTTTTAGCCATATCTTGACTTATTTTCCCTGCGTGGGTAAGTAATTCTCTACGATTTAATTGAAGAATGGCATCTAAACGTTGAATCCAATCATTCATATACATTGGCACTTGTTGTTGTGCCATAGTTTCAGCAAAGGCAAGATATTGCTCTACGATAAGCCCCAGTAATTTCATTTCTTCCTCATTGAGGTAATTTTTAGCTGTACCTGCTTCGCTTTTGGTAATTGTTTTATCTTTTTTGTCATACGACAACATACCCATTAGGGGTAAAGTAGCATCTACACGCCTATACACCAATTCGGCTGCTGTTTGCTCACTTATAGCCCAAAGCAATTTGTTTTGAACTATTTTGAAGAACTCAATGGTTTTTTCATCATTGGGGTCGTAGTCTTTACTGGTTGCATAGATGTCTTTAATTTTTTGGTAAAAAAACTTTTCAGAAATACGGATTTCACGAATACGGTCTTGTAATTCGTTGAAATACTGCATTGACGAACCAGATTTGAAACGGTCGTCATTTAATACAAAACCTTTTACAATGTATTCTTTTAGTCTTTGGGTTGCCCAAATACGAAATTGCGTACCTTGTTGTGATTTTACCCTATAACCAACAGAAATAACCACATCAAGATTGTATAATTTAACTTTTGATTCTTGTGTTTTGCCTTGAATAGCTCCGTGTGGAGTGGTAATTCGGAAATCCCGAACAACCACTTCTTCGCTTAGCTCACCTTCTTCAAAAATGTTTTTAATATGGTCGCTTATCGTAGATTTTGCCCTACCAAAAAGCAAGCCCATTTGTTCTTGCGTAAGCCAAACGGTTTCATTTTCTAAACGGACATCTATTTTGATGTTGCCTTCTTGATTTTCGTATATTATTATTTCGCTACTCATACGCTTGCTGTTTCTTTAATGAGGTGGTTTACCCTTACCTTACCGCTTAATAAATCTTGCATTAAGCCTGTTTTAAGCGATTGAAGTTTGGAAAGTTGAGATTTTTGTTCGTCAATAGAACAATCTATCTTTTCAAATATTTCATCAATTTTTTGTTGTTCGTTTAAATCTGAAGGAA
>JACFNJ010000189.1:2132-4271 GCA_019454865.1 Bacteroidia bacterium | reverse complement strand
GAAAGAAGGACTAATCGGAAATTTCGGGTCCTTCCAAACCACGATTTTTGAAGCCTACAAAATTGCCGATTGTGGCAATATGAAACGACTTGAAGAAGCTTTTCCCAATTGGTTTGTAAAGAAGTTCCCGCAATCAACTTAACAACCGAAGCCGCTGCCAAAAACAGCGGCTTTTTTGCCAAAAGAAGCCAAGGAAAACAAAGCCGAAACGAAATCGGGCGACCTGAACAAACTTCGCTGCACATAATAAAAAATTCAATGTGCAAAATACTTCGGCGGGCTAACGCACAAAGCCAATGCAGCCAACCAAAAGACTACGGCATAATGCAGAAAAAATAAGGCTATGCTTCGCAAAAATTAGCCTCATTTTTCTGCACCCTTCGGGACTTATTCCGTTTCCTTTTGGTTGGACTGCGCCGCCTACGTGGGAAATGCACATAAATTTTTTATTATGAAAAAGCAGCTTCGTATTATCAGTCAGCGCCGCCCTGCCATTCAGCGTTTCAGCAGCGTTTCTTCCGTTCCTCGTTGTTTCTTTAGTAGGCATTTGCGCCGCCGTCCTGTAGCTTTCCGTTATGGTTCGGTTGTGGTTTATCATTTGCCGGGCGGTCTTTTCGCTCATTGTTTGCCGTCAGGCTTTCGTTTTGTATCTGATTTGCCCTTTTAGGGCATTTCATTTACAAAATAAAAAAGCCCCTGAGAACAGGAGCTAATTTATTAACTGAAAGAAAGTTTGTTAATTACACACCGCTAACTTTCACAAGTGCCAGGGCATTGAAAGCACCATTTTTCAACGGATACATTTGTCCGTTTACTTCCTGATAAAATTCAACACCAAGTGCAAGGAAAAGTGGGTGAGTGCTTGCAGCAGGTACAGCATTAGCAAGGTTGATTGTAGCCGTTGCAGTTGCGTCCCACGGTTGGATTGCAGTATCCTGCGTATCTATAACATAGGTTCCATTTTCAAAATCAACTTCCACACCAGCGGAGATGATTTTGTAATGTGTAGAACCGCCTGGCGCAGCTATCATATGTATAGGAACAAACGCAGGAATATCAATTGTCAGCGCACCGGAAACACGGTCTATTGCAGCCGTAAACGGTGCATAAAGAGTAGTGCCGAGCTTTCCATTAATGTTGAATTCAAAACCTTGTAGCAATTCCGCTTCACCGTCAATCACATTCCTTTCACCACGAGGATTTACAGCGTCTGCCTGAACTACTTTCAGCATTTCAGTAGTTAGTCGGCTAACCATACGGCTATCGGAAGCATTTTGAAGCAATGCACGGAGAGAAGTGCGAAGCACTTTACCAGCCTTACCTGCTCTGCCAAATTCAGCACCGTTTTCACGGGTTCTTTGGAACGCAGGGTCATTGGCGATTTTGTCAGCGGAAACACCGCCTTTTTCACGAGCAAGATACCCGTCTTTGGACTTGTAAAATGTGATACCACCAATAGTACCGTCCAGCTTGATTATACCTTTTTGTTGAGCCATTTTATTAAGAATTTAAAAAGTTACAAAATGAATTTCACCCCAAAATTATTAAGCATTATCAGCCCTTACAAATAGCGAAGGTCATTTGTTCCGTTTTGAGCATATTCTTCCAACAAACACCATTCAACCGTCTTTAAAAATAGTTTTATCTTTGCAACAGATACTTTATTGCATAGCTACGGCTACGCCATAGCAAAGGCATAGATAAAGTATGAAAATTAGTTTTTTGATTGATGAATAGAATGTGCATTTACCCAAAAGATATTATGGTAATCACAGGCAGAAGCGACAGGTACGGCAGGAAGCTCATTAAAAAAATTAAGGAGTACTTCAGTAAAGAACAACACCAAGTTGTAACCATTGAAGAATTTTGCCAGTATATGGGTTTACAAACCGAAGCAGTAGCAAAGCAACTGCGTTAGAAAGTAACCACACCTAAATTGCCCACGCAAGTGATAAGGCACTTTGGACACTTCACTAAACAATATTTTTTCTTTTCTTTGTCCTACACTTTCCTTTGATAACAGCAAACTTGGTGCCCAGTTGTTGCCCAAATAGCTGAAACCCTTGATAGTAAAGGGTTTTTACTTTTTGTATCGGAAAGTAATTTACTTTCTTTGGTTTGCTAAGTGATTGTTTTTCA
>JACFNJ010000189.1:0-2122 GCA_019454865.1 Bacteroidia bacterium | reverse complement strand
CTTTCTTTGGTTTATTATTATTAGATTTTAAACAAAAGAAATTGCCTTTATTGAATATCAATAGGCTGAAAGCCTTTGATAAAATTTGCCCAATGACATCGCCTTGGGCCAATTGGAATATAAACAACATCAAAAACGCCCTGAAAGTGCAATATTATTTATTTTTTTCATTATAGTATTCATCTTTCACAACCTTCTAACCAAACAAATACGCCACATCTTATTATTTCAGTTTAAGGCAGTTTTCTGAAAATTTATACCCATTTTTATCAAAAGAGAGCATTTTTTAATAAAAAACTTGCGTATTTCATTAAACTTTACCTATTTTGCTTTCTTGCTTCAAAAGTTATTTGCAGCAAAATTTAAAATACATAAATATATTAACCTCCTAAAACTAACTTTATGGATTTAAAACAAATTCACGAACTGATTAAAATTGTAAATAAAAGCAATATTGGAGAAATCAGTATTGAAGATAAAGATGGTAAGGTAACAATAAAACAAAAGGAAGATAAAACTGTAACCATGTCTGCACAAGCAGTAGCACCACAAGTTTACAATATTGCACCACCCGTTCCCCAAGCTCCAACTACAGCACCTGCAATTACAAATGCACCAGCACCTGCTTCTTCACCAGCACAAGATGAAAATTTAATAACTATAAAAAGCCCTATGATTGGAACTTTTTATAGAAAATCATCGCCAGATAAACCTCCATTTGTAGAAGTAGGCTCTGAGGTTTCTCAAGGGCAAGTTGTTTGTATTATTGAGGCTATGAAACTTTTTAATGAAATAGAAAGTGAAATATCAGGAACAATAGTAAAAGTATTGGTAGATGATTCAAGTCCTGTTGAATACGATCAGCCATTGTTTCTTGTAAAACCTTAATTAAATAAATTAGTATTTTAGGTTTAATTAATAAACCTTTATGCTATAGATGAAATTGTATTATTTTTTAACCTGTGTTTGTTTGCCATTAGAGCATATTCATTTTAAAATAATTAACTAATTGGCATAAGAACACATTAGCACATTAAGTTTCATGTTTAAAAAAATATTAATTGCCAATAGAGGAGAAATTGCACTTCGTATTATTCGTACTTGTAGAGAAATGGGTATTAAAACAGTAGCAGTTTACTCAACAGCAGATAAAGAAAGTTTACATGTGCGTTTTGCAGATGAAGCAGTTTGTATAGGTAAACCAGCAGGAGCAGAAAGTTACTTAAATATGCAGCATATTATGGCTGCCGTAGAAATTACCAATGCAGATGCTATACACCCAGGCTATGGATTTTTAGCAGAAAATGCAAAGTTCTCTCAATTATGTGTTGATCATGGAATAAAATTTATAGGACCAACTCCTGAAATGATTAACAAAATGGGAGATAAAATTACCGCCAAAGAAACTATGATTGCAGCAGGAGTACCTGTTGTTCCTGGCAGTGGAGGACTTTTACAAAGTGTAGAACAAGCAAAAGATTTAGCAAAAAATGTGGTGGGCTATCCTGTTATTTTAAAAGCAACTGCCGGTGGTGGAGGTAAAGGAATGAGAGTGGTATGGAGTGAAGATGAATTAGAAAAAGCCTATGATACTGCAAAAGCAGAAGCAGCAGCATCGTTTAAAAACGATGGTATTTATATGGAAAAATTTGTAGAAGAACCTCGCCATATAGAAATACAAATTGCAGGCGACCAATATGGTAATTTTTGTCACATGAGCGAAAGAGATTGTAGTATTCAACGCCGCCATCAAAAATTGGTAGAAGAATCTCCTTCTCCTTTTATGACTCCTGAACTTCGTAAAGCTATGGGAGAAGCTGCTATTAAAGCTGCTGCTGCTATTAATTATGAAAGTGTAGGAACCATTGAGTTTTTAGTAGATAAAAATCGTAATTTCTATTTTATGGAAATGAATACTCGTATTCAGGTAGAACATTGCGTTACAGAAGAGGTAATTAATTTCGATTTAATAAAAGAACAAATAAAAATAGCAGCAGGCGAAAAAATTTCTGGTAAAAACTATGAGCCAGGCATGCACGCTATTGAATGTAGAATAAATGCAGAAGACCCTTACAACGATTTTCGTCCATCACCTGGAAAAATTACAACATTACATACACCA
>JACFNJ010000188.1 GCA_019454865.1 Bacteroidia bacterium | reverse complement strand
ATATTTAACTTTTTCAATAAATGAACCATCTGGCCAGTATTCATTTTGGTCTAATGTTCCATCTCTCCAATAATCAATGGTATCAAAATGATATGCATTAAATGGACTGTTATAAGGTGTACCATCTTTAGGATTAAAGTTCGGATTAAAAATAGGATCAGACAATGAACAATCCGGACGGTAGTAGCGAATAGAATCATAGAAGAATACAGGTTCATCTTTACAGAATATATTATCCCACTCTCCTTTTGCATTACGTGTACGAACCGAATCAATTACACCTCTAACCAATAGTTTATTATCTACATTGTATTTTTTACATGTTTTTGTACTTATTAATGTATGTGTTACCGGACGAGGAGCAGAACCAGCACGTCTGCAATCATCTTCAAATGAACTTGACCAATATTTGTGCTTAACAGGCAATAACATCTTAGCCTTATCACGTATATCCATCAAATAGAAAGTTTTTAAGGTATCTGAATTAGCAACCCAGAAAAACTTACCGCATTCTTGCCATTGAACAGAGTCTCCGGCATTATTTGCACCTATTCGTATTAATGAACCATTTGGATTTGTTACCGGATCATAAATTCTAGTAGAATAATTATCAAAATACAAAGTATCAACATCTACCCCCGGAACACCATTAGGGAATACTGTACTGTCATATACAGTACCTAAAATATCTTCACCGCATGGACCATAATATATTTGATAACGTACACGTCTGAATCCATTTACATAATAACCATCATTTTGTCCGGGTTTTCCCCAATAGAAACTATCTACTGTTACTGAATTATCTCCCCAATCAATTGTAGATGACCAAACATTGCGTTGTGTACTATCAATATACACAAAGTTTACTTCATCATTTTTACAATATAATTTACAAACTCCATTTGTAGGTGCATTTGTAATTTGATCGTAAGTAGGATCTAAAAAGAAACGACCGTCTAAATCTGTAAAGTTTAAGAAATTATGATACCAAACTGTATCTGACATACAAGGATTTGTAGGATCACCTGTTCCTATAATTATACCAATTGTAACATCACCTGTAGGATTAGCAGGAACAGACAAAGGCCATCCGCTTGCTACCCCTGGTCCGTATTGGTACCAGAAACTTGTTCCATCCGGTTTTTGCCATAATAACATTGGGTTAAACTGAGCAAAGTCAGGTTGGTTGGCAAATGGTGGTAAAGTTAATCCACCAGCAGTTGTACCTCCGGCAAAATCAACAAATCCATCCAATACACAAGGGGTATTATCCATACGATCAGCCATTGAGTCATGACAGAAACGAATAAAGCTTTGTCCACAATCCGGGCTAATGCCAGGGTAATCTCCTAAGCGATCGCTTACAGGACCAAACATAAACTGAATACCTGCATTATCCGGTCCGGAATAAGGACCCGGACATTCTACTCCTCGTTTACCAACACCACGAGCATCCGGTTTCATTAATTTTAATTGTACATTAGCTTCATGTTCACAATCTAATGAATCAAGTACGGTTATATCATTTGGAATAATAAAACTCTTATTTCCTACATTATTTAATGAATCTTTCAAAAATTGCTTAACAGTGTGGCATTTAATTACACCTCTATTAAACATATAGCGGTAAAAAGTAATTCGATGATTTGTACTTTCTTCAAATGTACTATCATAATGATGTATATATGGTGTACCGTTTGATGCAAGATATAATAGTTGCATGTTTTGATTCTTTGGATCAATTACAGTACCGCGCGGTACAAAGCCATAGTTACCATCTGTAGGTAAAGTATTTCCCCAGAAGCCTACCAGTGGGTCAGGAGCACCGTTGTTTAGTGTAAAACGATTATATGGCTGTAAATCTTGTGGTGATGGTTGTCCGTTCGCATCTAATGAAGGAATAGTATCAATACGAGGCCATGGCACATTACCCAATAAAGGATCGTTATATGTACCCTGTGTTAAACTCCATTCGCCAGTTGTAGGATTTAGATAAACAGGTTTATTCCAATATAATGTATCCCAATCTTGTACCCATATTTTTCCACCCATTGCTACCGGAATCAAAGTATCTGCCGGATTACGAGTATATTGACCGGTTGGTGCCGGATCCCATGGCATAAAATCATGTCCATAACGATACCATTGATAAATTTTATCCCAGTCTCTATAATTATGCATTGGCAAAGTATCTGCTGAATAACGACAATCTAAGCGTTTTCCGGGAAACACTTTACCACCTTGACGCCAATAACCATGGCTATAATTGTATTGGTCTTGAGCTGTACTCCATCCACCCATTGGAGGGTAACCAACATTTGGTACTAAATATGAAGTACATTGTGGTGCAAAATCATCCCCAAAATCCCATAAACGGAACACATGCTCGGATTTGTAATACTGGTTAGTATTTACAAACTGTACAGTATTGTAATAACCACTTGGGTTAGCTTGGCATTGATTCTTTTGGGTAGGATCCAATAAAATCATATTTGGTGGATCTTCAATTTGCGCTTTTGGTCCAATTACTTCTACACGTATTGTAGTATCTTTTCTACATTTAGTGCCGGTTCCTGGGGGCCATATTAAAAACTTAACATTATACGGACCTAATCCTTTTTGAAAATCATGACTAAGTGCCCACAATGTAGAGTTAAAATTTAATTGCTGCGAAGGCGGATCATCAAAGTTCCATAAGAAACGATTTGGATCACCGGATGAAATTAATTCATTTGGTGTTTGGCGGAAGAATAACGTTTTAAATCCTTCTTTACCAAAACAAACCGAATCTCTTTTAATTGTATCATCAGGAGTTAAATAAGGTGTTGCATCAAAACGAATTACAATATTTTCAGGTTTATTTTTACTTGAGTTTTTATCAATACGAATACTATCAATACAACCTGTTGAGTCTTCTATAATCAAAGCAGGTTCAAATATGCCATTCTTTGTAAAATTATGAAAAATAGTATCGTAATGAATTGAATCCGTAGGCATATTCCAAGGTTTTTGGCGCTTATCTATTGAACCATCACCAAAATCCCATGTGTAACTTTTAAGCATACTAAAAGGTACTCCTACCGTTTGGTTTATAAACAAATATTGCGATGTATCGCAATTTCTTTGTCCTACAACCAAAAATTCAGGTGAAATATTTTGTTTGATAGTAATCATCCCTGTATATACAGTATCTTTAAAACATCCTTTAGTATCTATTACTTTTAAACTTACTGTATATAAACTTGCTGCATTATATGAATGTGAATAAACTTGACCAGGTGTAGGGAAAGGGAATAAATCTATTCGTGCATCCCCCCAGTCTATCTCAATACGTGCAATATCATTATCCGTTTTGGACGAATGATTAGTTAACGTAACAAAGTTGCCACGGAAACATTGAATTGGGCTACCGGTAACTACCGCAGATGGATTAGGTAGTTTGTAAACAATAACATTTTGTGTTGCATCTACTGTGCCTCCACCTTGTAATGTTACAACTACCTTCATGGTTTTTGGTCCTGTGGTAGGATAAATTGTTTGAAAAGAGTAAGTAGTACCGGTATAACTTAGGGTTGCATCAAATGACCCATCGTTATCCCAGTCCATCTTTGCTTCAGTTCCTGTGCCTCCGGTTAAATTAACCTCAACACTTAGCTGATCTCCGAAACACAAATCGGTAGAGGAAGGTGTAATTGTTACTTGCTGTGCATAAACGCCACCTGCAAAAAACAGGCTGAACAACAGCATTAAAAAGAATTGTACTTGTTTTCTCATTGTACTTTTTGTTTTTGTTTTTTCTTTCATTAATTGATTCTTAATGCAATTAATAATCTTTTTTTGGTGTAAATAAGAGAATGCTAACATATATATTAATTTTAATTTTTCAAATCATAGTTTTAATAAAATCTCTCCCTGAATTGTTTTAGGCTCATTCATCCCTTTTAATTGATAACGGAATGCATATATATAAATACCTGGATCGCACATGTTTCCATTCTTTTGAAACTCCCCTTTCCAGTGTATATTTTTATCTTTACTCTCAAAAATAATATTCCCCTTAATATCCACAATTTTTAAATCATACAATATTTCATCTTCAATAGTTATCACAAACTCATCGTTATAGCCATCATTATTTGGTGTAAATACATTTGGAATATTTGGCTTTAAGAAATCCGTTTTGTTTATGAATTTACTTGTCGATGGTTCATGTGAAATACTTTCTTCATTATTGTTTGATTCCGTATTACTCTCGTTAGTAATTATTCTGGATGCACTCTCTTTAGG
>JACFNJ010000187.1 GCA_019454865.1 Bacteroidia bacterium | reverse complement strand
AATACCGGAATTAGTTCATTAAAAGTTGCGTACAATAACGTTTTTGGATATTATTTAGAAGTAACCAATACACATAAAAACAAAGTTCCGGCAGAATGGATAAGAAAACAAACGCTAAGTAATGCTGAGCGCTATATTACCGAAGAACTTAAGAGATACGAAGAAAAAATATTAGGTGCTGAAGAAAAAATCAATGCAATTGAAGAGTCATTATTTCAGAAATTAGTAAATGACTTAAGTGAATATGTTAGTTTTATTCAACAAAATGCAATACAAATAGCCAAACTCGATTGTTTGTTTTCGTTTGCTGTTTTAGCACAAAAACATAATTATGTAAAACCTGTAATTCATAATGAACAAACATTAGTATTTGAAAATGCCAGGCATCCTGTTATAGAAGCTCAATTGCCATTAGGTGAAAAGTATATTCCTAATGATATCTTTTTGGATAATAAAAACCAACAAGTAATAATCTTAACCGGACCAAATATGGCAGGTAAATCTGCTATATTAAGGCAAACTGCAATTAATGTTATTTTAGCACAAATAGGCTGTTATGTAGCAGCAACACATGCTACTATTGGTGTTGTAGATAAAATATTTACGCGAGTAGGAGCAAGTGATAATATTAGTAGTGGCGAAAGTACATTTATGGTTGAAATGACCGAAACTGCCAGTATATTAAACAATCTTTCAGGCAATAGTTTAATATTATTGGATGAAATAGGGCGAGGTACAAGTACATATGATGGAGTATCTATTGCATGGGCAATAGCTGAATTTTTAGCCAACCACCCTGCCAAACCAAAAACGCTTTTTGCTACTCACTATCACGAATTGAATGAATTAGAAAAATCAAATCCTGGAATTCAAAATTACCACATTGAGATAAAGGAAATAGATAATAAAATTTTGTTTCTTCGAAAACTTTCTAAAGGGGGCAGCGAACATAGCTTTGGTATTCATGTTGCAAAAATAGCCGGAGTACCACAATTGGTAATACAACGAGCCAATTCAATACTTAAAGAGTTAGAAAGTCAGCGTAATTTAAATACTGACAAAACTGGAACTACTAAAACTATGCCTATTCAGCTTTCCATGTTTCAGATTGATGACCCAATTTTAAATAACATAAAAGAAGATTTGATGCAATTGGATATAAACACAATATCACCAGTAGAAGCCTTAATGAAGCTAAACGAGATAAAAAATATATTGAAAAACAATAAGCAATAAACCAATTGCCTTTTAACAAGGTATTTGCAATTTGTTTTTGCTTTTTTTAAATAAAAAGTTTGCAACTTAAATTTAAGAATTATATTTGCACCACTTTAATAAACAGAAAAACAAAATCTGTTAATGCGAAAGTAGCTCAGTTGGTAGAGCGATACCTTGCCAAGGTATAGGTCGCGAGTTCGAACCTCGTCTTTCGCTCCACTTAGGAAAAGATATTTTTCAATCCTAAAAAATTATAAACGTTCTTTTAATACCCGGGTGGTGGAATTGGTAGACACGCAGGACTTAAAATCCTGTGACCTCAACAGTCGTGCGGGTTCAAGTCCCGCCTCGGGTACTCATTTTTTACGATAAACCAATTATCCAATGAAAAAATTATTAATCGCATTTGTTGCCGTAGCATTTTTAGGAGCTTGCCATTACGGTCAAAATGAAGCAGAAGAATCATTAAAGCGTAATGACGAATATAAGTCTGAAAAGAAAGAATATTCTGTTCATAAAGCTGGTGAATATGGTTATCCTAATGAGTATTCAAAAGATACAACAACAGTAGTTGCAACTACTGACACTACAAAAGCAGAATAATCAGAAAAACATTTATTATAGGGCTATCCAAAATTGGGTAGCCTTTTTTATTATATACAATTGCAAGTACTTTAAGGCATACTAAAAAACTATACCTTCGAATAGTTAATAAAAAGTAGGTATGCAATCTACCCAAAAACAAAAAGCTGAATTATTCAGGAAATTACATTATCAAAATAATATTTTAGTGCTTCCAAATATTTGGGATGCATTTGGAGCAATGCTATTAGAAAGCATAAAATATAAAGCAATAGCTACAGCAAGTGCGGCAATAGCCTATTCAAATGGGGTAAATGATGGTGAATATTTAACTTTAGATAAATTATTTCCCATTCTTGAAAAAATTGTAACATCCGTTGATTTACCTGTATCTATTGATTTTGAATCGGGAAACGCAAGTACGTTACAAGAACTCGAATCCAATATTGAAACATTAATTGAAATTGGGGTAGCAGGAATAAATATTGAAGATACCAACAAACAATCACATCAACTCTACACTATAAATGAACAAGTAGAACGAATTGAAGTTATTAATGAAACAATTAAAAAGAAAAACACTTCCATATTTATTAATGCAAGAACTGATGTATTTATTCAAACCAATGCTGGTACAAACAACGAATTGCTTGAAGATGCAATCCGAAGAGGAACTGCATATAAAAAAGCTGGAGCTGATTGTTTTTATCCGATAGCTTTACGCGAACAGCAAGCAATAAGTACAATTGCTGAAAAACTAAAGATGCCAATAAATATTCTTACGCTAAAAGGAATTCCAAGTTTAAATACATTGCAACAAATTGGTGTTACAAGAGTAAGTCTTGGACCTTCATTTTTTAAAATAGCAATAAAATCCATAAAAGATTTTGCAACAAAGATTCAACAGTATGAAGGCATTGAAGATATTTATGAAAATGATGTAACCTCCGATTATTTAAAGCACATCACTAACAAATTATACAAGTAGCCAAAAGCAACTAAGGCTTGATACCATTTGAGACCAAACACAGATTACAAAATTTATAAAGTAACCGTGCACCTACATTAGCATCCCACTCATCTTTTCCTGGCGATACCTCATTTATATCAAAAGCAATAATTTGCTTTTTACTTTTTACTAATTGCTGAACTAAATATACAACTTGATCAAACTCAAACCCACCGGGTACGGGTGTTCCTGTATTAGGGCAATACTTTGGATCTAATCCATCTATATCCATACTTATGTAAACCTTTTGCGGCAATGCTTTGATAATATCTTTACATTGTTCAGCCCATGTTTTGCCCTCAAAGTGCATTGCCTTAATTGAATCGTCATAAAAGGTTGTGATTTTTTTTGAAGATTTACTTAGCATAAATTCATCTTCACAATAATCACGAATACCAACCTGAACTAACTTGCTTACTTGTTTAATCTTTATTGCATTATACATTATGGATGCATGTGAAAACTCAAATCCTTCATAAGCATTTCGCAAATCAGCATGTGCATCAATATGTAATATTGCAAAATTTTTATGAACTTCTGCAACTGCTTGCATCAATCCTAATGGAGTACTATGATCGCCACCTAGTAGTGCTACAAGCTTTCCTTTTCTCATCTGTTTTAATGCTTCATCCTTAATCCAATTGTTTACCCATGCACCGGCATCATTAATCTCTTTTAAGATAGTACGCATTTTTGTATTCGTATCAGCGGTTTTTCCTTTTGCATAAAGGTCAATATACTCTTCTGCTTTTTTACGAAGTGCTATACTCGTACTTTTAATTTTTTTATTAATTGGCAACATCGCTACGCCTAATTTCCATGCATCATGTACAAATGAATCAAATAAATCCACTTGAAAAGAAGCATCAAACACGGCTTCCGGCCCTTTTGATGCACCTGATTTATAAGACACGGTTACATCCCAAGGTATAGGTAAAATTACCAATGAAGCCTCATCCGGTGTAAAAGGTAAACCATAAATATTGTTATCTAAACTACCGATATCATTTGGATTAAAAGATTCAATTTTTGCTTGTTTACTCATACGTTTAATTAAATATTTCTAAGTATTCACTAATTTTTTAATGTGTCAAAGTTAATTTATTGTATAGCTAATTTTTAATTCTTCTTTGCTTATAGGATGAGCAAATGAGAGAAAAATTGCCGTAAGTTTAATTGCGCCATCATTCAATTTTGATTTTGAACCATATTTAATATCGCCTATTATTGGGCATCCGATAGCACCTAGTTGAGCTCTAATTTGATGTTTTCTACCGGTATGCAACTCGATATTCAAGATTGAAAAATTTTGTTTTTGTGCGATTAATGAATAACGCAATTCTGCTCTTTCTGCTTTTGGAAAAGGTTTATCAAATGCTTTTGTAAAATTCTTTTTATCGTCTCTAATTAAATAATGAATCAAAGTATCTGAATTATGTGGAGGTTTATTTTCTACGTGTGCTTCGTAAATTTTTCTTATCT
>JACFNJ010000186.1 GCA_019454865.1 Bacteroidia bacterium | reverse complement strand
AGACTTTTGTCTACTTTTAAATCGTACTATTTTTGGGGGAGCTTACAACATCTGGTACATAGTCGTGTTGGTACACAAGTTTGTATTGAATACTTACTACCGTTTTTCCTGAAAATGGTTTTGTTTCCACAGACAATACGGTGGCTTTTGCTGTAGTTACTACTTGTTGATATTTATATTCACGCCACACCGAATACTTAGCAATCCGAAAATTATTCCTATAATAATTATTTTACCTGTGTTTTTCATTTTTGTATTCTGTTTTATTCCCTTGTGCGGTTGCCTTGTGTTTTGGCAAGCCAATTTTTTTAAAATAAAACTACATGATAAAAAACTTTTTTTCGGCTAAGACAGTGAAATTCTACTTTTTGTCCAATTTTAAGCGTGTTATATAATTTTTCTCCCCTATCAAAATAAAACAAAGTATCATCTAAACAAACGTAGCATAATGTGCCATTTTGGAGTGTGTTTTCTTCAAATTTTTTAGAAATAGTACCTATATAAATGTGTTTGTTTCGATATAGCAAAGGTAATATCGTGATAAGAGCTATTACCAGAATAGGGAACAATGCGAAGATAATTATCAAATTTAGATGAATATTGGTGGTAAAATATAGAAATGAAGCAATCATCAAAACAGAAATAAATACTGTACTCAACATATTGATTTTAAAATTTGACAAAATAATTTTTCTGTCTTCTGCAGTTATTTTGCATTTTGATTTTTGTATTGCCATTTTTTAAAATAATTTTGAGTATCTACAAAACAATCCCTAAAATAATAAGTAATTTACCTGCTCTTTTCATTTCTATATTTATTTATGGTGTACCATATACATCCGGTTGTTGCCAATGTACCAACTATCCAACTTCCTGTAACACCCAAAGTTTTGGCCGCGAATACTATCATATCCTGAACGCCTTGTCTGGTGCTGGATTCCGGAATTTCCACACCTTTGGAAATATCGTAAGCATAGAATATCAGTAAGGTCGAAAACAAGGCAACCGAAATAGTAAGTAAAATGGTTTTGAGCATATTCTTATTTAATTCCTGTTTATCATCAGTATATAACTATGTGAGGGATATTTTCTTAATGGTTTTTAACGGTTACCTGCCCCGTACCACCGCATTTTTTACAAGGGTAATCAGTAGAAAGAAACTTATTATAAATGATTTGATTGTAAAGTTTTTATAAGGAAATAGGCAACAATCCTAAGTTGCGAAAATTATTGACTGAAATAATACGGTGGTTTAATATTTGAAATGCCTGAGAAAAATTCATTTCTTCAGAAAGTATCAAAAATGGGTCTTGATTATCTCTGCGAAAATCCAATTCAGAATCCACTATATTTTGATTACCTCTCAATAAGGCATAAACGTACATATCAAACGTTGATTTGCCCAACTGAAGCCGGTAGTAAGCATCTTTTCCTGTAAGTGCTATACCTCGTATGACTTCCATTTGTTCTTTAGAAATAATGTCGGCATCAGCACCCAGCAAGGTAGTTTCCAAAAACGCCAGTTTGTCGTCGGAACCGTCCAATGAAAATGCCAGAAAACAATGGTTGGGTGTGGTAACGAGATAGGACGAAATTCCCATTCTGGTTAATATTGAAGCAAATAGAATAGTTCCATCTACGCAATTAGCCTGTTTGGTTTTGTAAACGTCCGAAAAGCTACGGACATACTGTGCAGAAATATGAGGTAAACTTCCTTCTTTAAAATTGCTTTTTATATCGCTGTAATAAAATTTGTTTTTGTTGAAATAATGCCAAACGGCATACACTTGATTGTAAACGGAAGAATAGTCTTCTCCTTGAACAGCCTGGTATCCAGTAATATGCTTAATATTACCATCTTGTAAAATTTCGGGAATAATGGTTTCGGTAATCAGTGGATGATTTTCATTGACATAGCTCAGGTAAACATAGTTCAAATCAAGCACGACACCATTTTCCATAGCATAGAAAAAAGGGCAATCGTTGATACTGCGTACAATAATGCGTTTCAGTTCGGTACGTTCAAGTTTGTTGTTTACATAAACTTGCACCTTGAAATTAACAGGCTTTGGTTGTTTCCATTTTTCTAAAATATTCCATTTGTACTGTATTTGCGGATACGCATAAAACAATTCGTCTGAACTTTGGATTATCTCAAATTCCAATTCAGATTGCTCTGCAATTTCATTGGCGGCAATCACCACTTTGATGGTTTGCCCGCGTTTGATACCTTGCATCAAAATACCTAATTGTCCATACTGATCGCCATAAAGATTGTTAGCCGAATTAATTTTTTCATCGCCCAAATAGGATACTGCCCAAGAGTATGACGGGAAAATTTGATTGTCAAAAAAAGTATGGGTGCTCCACTGCAAATCTTTTGCAAAAACCTGCAGCGATGTCATTAGGACAAATACAAAGAGTGCAATTCTATGTTTCATTTTGTTTCTATTTTTTATTTAGATTAATACTGAAACTACCTTCTGTAATATGTATGATATCATTTTTGTCATGCACAAAAAGATCTTTTTCTTTATCAAAATATTTTTTCTTCGTTAGATCAAAATAGAAAGTGCCTTTTACTTGCGTTTCCGATATTTCTGTAATCTGCACTTTTCCTGCCACACTTTTTTCATCGTCATTGTCTTTCCAATCCGTGTCTCCGTTGCTGTAGGAAGCATTCACAGAATAATTATCTAACATATAAGTATTCTGTGCAAAATAGTAATCGCCCTTGGTAAATCCTTTTTCGTACACACGACCTTCTGACGTTAGTGTGATGCTTATTTTCTCATTCTTATTGACACCAATAATAAGAAGCTTTCCATTATTACTGTTCCAAAATGCGAGACAATTTTCACTTTTAAATGGTGTATTGCCAATCTTTGCAGTTAGTTCGTCGCTTGAAGACTTTTGTGCATAAACACTAAAAATACTTGTGGACATCAATAACAGAAGCATTGTTTTTAGTAAATTTTTCATAAAATATTTGTTTTTAAAGTGATTGTTTATCGTTTTGATGTGAATATGGTACGTGTTGCCTGTATATGAAATTTTCTTTACTTATTTGAGGCATAGTATCTAAACGAGTTTTTGACCTTCCTAAAAGAACACCAGTATGGGGGCTAAAAATTTTATAATCGTCGTTGAAATTTTCTACTTCAATATTCCCCTCTTTGTTTATATACACATTAGGAACTCCAAAAGCGGTACAAATACAATTGTCAATAGGTGTGTTTTGTGCATTAGCAGAAAAAACACTAATTACAAAAATCGAAAGAGATAAAAATAGTTTCATTTTGCTTTTAAGTTTGTTATTGATATTTGATGATTTGCATGTGATAAGTATTATCATGCCAATTGTTTGGATTTTCTTGTCTGTAAATAATCGCAGCATGTAGTTTACCGTTGAAATATTTTAGGGCTTCTATTCTGGTTTCCTCTTTCAAATCTGTTTCCTCCAGAATGACTTCATTACCACCATTGGTTTTGTATTTTCGGATGCTGTAGTGTGGAGTTTGATTTTCATTTCTGTTTTCTACGATGTACAAGTTCCCTGCTGCATCTATTTCGTTTGCATATTGGCTGTAAGTGCCTACTTTTGTTTGGTCAAGCACTTTTTGAATGGTAAAGCTGCTTAAGTTTATTTTATACACTTCAAACTTATTACCGTAGGCATCAAGTGCTACAAAAACATTGTCGCCATATTGAGCGACATGCATAAGAAATCCAACGGGTGACATAGGGAGATGATTTTCCTCTTTCATCGGGTAAACTATCTGACCTTGTGAACCAGTTACTCTGTCATTCGTTTCAGAATAAATTCCTATGCCGTCTTGACTGGTATTTTTGTTTATATTGATGACATAAGTACGGTTATTGTATCTTACTGATACGAAAGAGGTGGCAAAAAAAGCATTAGTTTTCCATTGGCCAGTACCATAATGATAATGCGATACGGTATTAGTACCTGTACCTTCTGAATTATTCAACAATCCATCTTCCGATACTTGTAATCTTTTTATTATGGTAGCGTTAGAGTCGCTAAGGTTTATATTAATATTTTGATTATTCTTGAATACGGCAATGCTATAGGTATTGGAAAACGGGATATGCGTTTCCCAAGTATCACCACCGTAAATAGTTTTGAATGGCCTGAAATCAGTTCCTGTACTTCCTGTGGGATTGTTTACAACAACGGTATTTTGATTATTTAAAATAATTTCAATCGGATCCTGATAACCCGACATGTGCTTGAACCACAGATACCAGCGCAATTCGTTTGGTGATTGCAAATTAAAAGCCTGCGTTTCGAAACTGCCACCTAAGTTGCCTTGTGTTTTAGGTTGTGCATGTTGGGCAACAACTTTCCAATTATTAGTGT
>JACFNJ010000185.1 GCA_019454865.1 Bacteroidia bacterium | reverse complement strand
TACCATACATAGGATGCAGTTGAGTCGCCAATTTTAACGTATCCGTTAGAATTAACCTGAACCCGCTGACCATTGCCGTAAACTATTCTTCCTCCTACGACTAATGATACCGGAACATTTTGAACGGAGTATGTTCCTACGCTTTGAGTAGAAACCTGATAGCTTCCTGAAAGTGTTAAATTTCCACCCATGGCAACAGGTCCTTCGGTTTCATTGTTTGTTAAGCTTGCACCGTTTTCTAAGAACACATTAAAATTTAATGCGGGTGCAGTAGGACTTTGCGCATTTGCAAATAATATTACAAATAAGCAAAAAGCAGTTGATGTAATAAATCTTTTCATCAGATTAATTTTAAATATTAATCCAAAACTATGGCTGATTTTACATCAGAAAATAAAAACTATACAAATGGTTGTTAAGAAATGAATTTCAGTAAAAATACTATGACTAAAAGTATTTACATTTTTTTAACTTTTGTATGATTTTCACCATAAATAGCTATTACGACCTTTTTTTCATAGCTCGTTTCACGCCAAATTCCAGAATGCTGTCAATAAAATCATAAGGTTTATATCCATTTAAAGCGCATTGATGAAAGATAGCAGTAGCCGGTGTCATTCCTGGCAATGAATTCACTTCAATAAATATTACCTCAGGTTTATTTTTTTTATCAATACTTACAAAGGCATCAATACGGCAATAACCTTGTACATTCAGAACCTGTGCAGCTGCAACTAATCTGCTTTGCACCTCTTTACTAATCTGCAATCTATTTTTCTCATTTCGATGAAACCGAGCAGGTGTAATATTTTGACCCTGCCCTGCTAAAAACTTTTCTTCCAAACTTAGTATCTCTCCTTCGGCTAAAGCTTCACTTGGCTCAAAAGACTCATAATTTATTTTTCCATTTTTATCAAAATGAGTAATCATTCCACCGGTAACTTCTAAGAAATGCTGTGCATTCTTTTTTTGTATGAAACCTTCAACCAAAAAATAATCCTTTTTAGGGAACTCTTCTTTTGGTTTTAGTCCCAAGTTTGATTTGAGTTTAGGAGAAATTTCAATAGTTTTTCTAAACATAGCATCTGCATAATGCTTTAGCTCAAGCGCTGAATTTATTTTTTTAACAGCACTACTGCATCCATCATCTGCCGGCTTAGCAATAAGTGGGAAACCTATATCATTAATTGTATTTAATACCTTATTGTTTTTTTGTTTCCACTCTTTTTCTGTTACCAAATAATGATCAGCTACTTTAAATCCATGATTACGCAATAGCCTATTTGTTTCAAATTTATTTATTGTGATTTGCGAACTCTCAACACCTGACCCATTGTAGGGTATGTTTAATTTATCCAACTCTTTTTGGATTGTTCCATCCTCACCTGGGCGGCCATGTAGGGCGATAAATACCAAGTCTGCTTTTTTCGCAAATTGTTTGTAGTTTATTTCAGATGGTGCAAATAAATTAGATTCATCACCGTATTTTTCAATAATTGACTTACATTCCTTTATTATCTCTTCTACAACTGGAGCACGTTTAAATTTAAAAACTTTATCTCTAATATCATCCGCATTATCTTTAAGCATTATGTTTATAGGAATAAGATGAAGCGAATGTTTACTATCATTTCCGGTAACAAATACCGGGAATGGCTGGTACTTACTGCTTGATGCTAATTTTTCATAAATATTTCTTCCGCTTTCAACACTAATGTGACGTTCGGTACTATAGCCTCCCATCAGTACAGCAACTCGCTTTTTATTTAGCTTTTGTTGCTTATTATTTTTTATTGCTTGGTCTAAAGTATTTAAAAGTTGCTTGTAATGAAAATGTATTGCATTTGTTTGAATTCTTTCAGCAATAGAAGTACGAATGATATAAGTTAAAAATTGAGAAGGATTTAACCCAATTTCAGCAGCTTGATGAAAGAAAAAGGATGATGGCATCATGCCTGAAGTTGTATTAGGGTCATTCAAAAAAACCTCAAACGAGCTGGTTATAAACCCATCAATACGAGCATAGGTATTAAACTTAAAATAATCAAAAAGCCGTTCACACTCATTACGAATTGTTTGTATATGCTTATCAGCAATATTAATCGGTGTAACTTTTCTTGAAAACCCGGGCATGTATTTGCTTCTATAATCATACACCTCGGTACCTTTTACAATTTCAGTAGGTGGCAAAGCAATAGCCTTACCTGTTTCGTCTTTAATTACTATACAGCTAAACTCTCTGCCCTTAATAAATGCTTCAACTAAACACTCCGTTTCGCTTTGTACACTCTCCAAGCATAGAATATTATTTTTAGCAAAGTACTTATCCATAAATGCATATAAGCCATCCGGATTATATATTAAATTTCCATTTGCCAATACCGGAAATGAAATACCTTCTTTAACATCAGCAATTTTTTGAAGTATTGATAACTTCACTTCCTCCGGCTTATTATACCACTGTTCTTTTTTTATTTCCTGTATAAAAAAAGTAGCGTTTATAGCTTGCTGTAAGCTCTCGATATTATCTTTTGTAATAACACTTACACCAACTGATGAGCCCTGATTTGCCGGTTTCACAACCAAAGGTAAACCAACTTGTTTTACTATTCTTTTTTGAATAGCTGCTTTATCGCCACTATTCCATTCCTTCTTTGAAATTCCGGTAAACTTTGGACTTTTAAATCCAGCACTTTGCATCCATGATTTTTGAACTTGTTTTTGTACTCCAATTGCACTAGGCAAAATTCCTGAACCTGTATATGGAATATCATACCAATCCAATAATCCTTGAATTGTACCGTCTTCACCATACATTCCATGCAATGCCAAAAAGGCAAAATCCATGTATTTTTTAAATTCTTCCGGTTGTATAATTTTTCCTATAGTTGAAGCCATTTTCACGCCATTATCAACATGCGCTTCTGTAATACTTTCAGCATATATTTGAACAGGCTTATTTTGATTTTTCAATGCACTTACCGGAGGATAAAAATCGCGAATACTTCCTTTATAGATAAACTCCCAATTAAGTAGAATAAAGTTATTAAAACTATCTACAAAAATTGGTACAGCCTCAAACAAACTTTTATCTAAGTTATCATAAACGGTTCTACCACCTGAAAAACTAACTTCACGCTCACGAGATACACCTCCAAAAAATACTCCTACTTTTATCATAACTATACAGCTTAATTGCGTTTTTAATATTAAGCACCAAATATATTTACTTTACTCAACATAAGATTTAGTCTTTGTGCACACACTTTGGCACGATGTATGTTTTATTTTGCAGAGATTTATTTTACATTTACCCACTTTTTAAAACTTAATTTAATTATGAGAATTTCTCTTTTTTCTGTGTTACTATTTTTTGTAGTAACTGCTTCTGCACAAAGCCAACAAACATTACCAAGCGTAACATTAAAAGATGTAAACGGCAAAAATAAAAATGTAAATGAATATGCTAAAAGTGGTAAAATTACCATTATTAATTTTTGGGCTACCTGGTGCACACCTTGCAAAAAAGAATTAACGAACATAAATGACAACTTATTAGAAACTTGGCAAGAGAAATATAATGTAGAATTAGTTGCAGTTTCAATTGATGATGCCAAAAATGTACTAAAAGTAAAACCTTATATTGATGGACAAGGCTGGGAATTTGACGTTTTGCTTGATGTGAATGGCGATTTAAAACGAGCTTTGAATGTAAACAATGTTCCTTATACTATTTTATTGGACCAAAAAGGGAACATTGTATGGAAACACGAGAGTTATGTGGAGGGAAATGAATATATACTTGATGAACAAATCAAGAAATTAGCAGGACTATAAACCGATAGCTTCTTCATAAAAATTAGTTAATGATGCAAACTTTGCATCGGCTATTTCAAATCGCAAGTCAGAGTATGTTGCTTTTTCAGGTATTGCAATACACTTCATCTTAGCAGCTTTTGCTGCTATTACTCCATTTATTGAATCTTCAAACACCAAACATCTATCAATTGGTATTTTTAATTGTTGTGCTGCTGATATGAAGATTGCAGGATGCGGCTTTCCATATTCCTCGAATTGAGCACTCCATAACAAATCAAAATATGAACTAATATTTAGTTTTTGTACAACTGTATTTATCAATAGCATTGCACTTGATGACGCTAATGCGATTTTTTTCTCTTGTTGCTTGTACATATATAGTACCTTATTTACTCCTTGCAATGCAGTTGCATTCTCAGTAATTAAATTTTGCATACATCGAATAATATCATCTTCTACCTGCTTGAAATCCGGATTTTGCCACGGTTGATAATTATACCAATGCTCTACCACTTCACTTAAACGAAATCCCATTACCTGGCGTAATAGCTCGTCAGATAAATGTAAACCCAAATCGCCAAAAACTTTCTTTTCAGCAATTTTCCATAAAGGTTCT
>JACFNJ010000184.1 GCA_019454865.1 Bacteroidia bacterium | reverse complement strand
TTCGCTTTCTCAATACTAACCTTATAGTTTCGGTAGTCTTGCACATTTTGATTAGAAATGGTTACAGTATTGCCAAAATGTTCTTCAACAAATTCTTTTACTTGAATAGCTAATTCGCCTATTGTGGTATTAAACGAAGCTATATTTATTATCTCGCTTCTGTAATCGGTTGCTCTTAGTGCTCCTAAATAGGCGTTGCACAAATCATTAATACCCAATAACGGGCGCCAAATTTTTGGATTGCTCAACGTTATTTCATTCTTGCTGATTGCATTTTTAAACATGGTATTAATTGCCAAATCTAAACGCATACGAGGCGAATAACCGCTAACAGTTCCTTGCCTTAAACAAATTACCGAAAAATTCTCATCAGCCAAAGTAAGTAATGATTGTTCGCCTTGTAATTTGGATACACCATACGGATAATTACTTACTGCAATATCATCTTCGCTGTATGTGCTATTATGGGTATAGCCATATACTGAACATGAACCGGCAAAAATAAAATGTTTTACTCCAGCCTCGCGAGCCATAAATCCACAGAATGCAGGCATCCCTGTGTTGTATATAAAATTATCTTTTGGCGAGAATTCAGCCATAGGATCATTGGATAGACCTGCTAAAAAAACTACTGCATCATATCCTTCATACTCGGATTGCTTCATTTCGAATATATCTTTGCGGATAGATTTTACAGTACTTGGCAAATAATTACCAAACCATTCGGTATCAACAACTGTAACATCAAACTCGTGTTTGTTTAAAAATGGTGCCAACATTGTTCCGATATATCCTGCACCTCCCAAAAGCAATACTTTCTTTTTATCCGCCATACATGAAATTGTTAGAGTTTTCGTTTTCTGTCCATTGCTTTAATGTTTGTGCCTTTGTATCTTTTTCAGATAACGTAGGGTTATCTATTGGCCATTCAATTCCAATTGCAGGGTCGTTCCACAATATTCCCGATTCAGCTTTTGAGTTGTATAATCCGGTACATTTGTATTGTATTTCTGCAAAATCACTAAGTGTACAAAATCCTCTTGCAAAACCGGCTGGTGCCCATACCATTTTACAATTTTCTGCAGATACAATTTCACCATACCACTGCCCGAAAGTAGGCGAGTTTTTACGAATATCTACTGCAACTAAAAATGCTTCGCCAACGGTTACACGCATTAATTTTCCCATTGGAGGTTCCCATTGAAAATGTAATCCGCGTAAAACTCCTTTTGATGAACGCGAGTGATTGTCTTGTACAAATGGAGTTGTTAATCCTAATTCTGCAAATGCATCGGTTCGATAGGTTTCCATAAAAAAGCCGCGTTGATCTCTAAATATCTCCGGCTGAAGCACCATTAGCCCATTCAAGGCTTGATGTATTAGGTTTATTTTCATCTTTTTTAAACTTTTTAATTTTGGAAAAGGTGTTAATTTTACGAATAAAAAACGCAAAAACAATACTTCCATGATACATGTAAGGTGTAATGCGGCTATCACTCATTTTCCTTTTTAGCTGAACTTCCTTTCGTTTCTTTACTATTAAACCGGTATTTGCTATAAGCCAAATATGCGCAGATGCTACTGCCCGTAGTGTTGTAAAGTCAAATGTTAATAATGATTTTAACATAACCACATAATCTAACAACACATGAACTGTAACATATTTTATAACATTTTTAAAGCTATAATTTTTTAGCATCATATATAAGGAATTTCTATGATTCCAGTATATTTTAGCAAAACTTTTGGTTGTAATTGTTCCTCCACCAATGTGTTTTATCGTTGCTTCGGGTTGAACGTATATGGTATAACCTGCTAATCGAAGTCTCCAGCACAAGTCAATTTCATCCATGTGGTGTACGATGGTTTCATCCAAATTACCACTATCTTCTAATGCAGATTTGCGTACAAACATAGTAGCTCCGCTTGCCCAAAAAATAGGTACAATGTCATCGTATTGCCCTTTGTCTTCTTCTATATGGGTAAATATCCTGCCTCGTAAAAAAGGGTATCCATACACATCTATCATTCCACCACTTCCACCTGCATACTCAAAATGTGTGGGTTGGTGGTATGCTAATACTTTCGGCTGAATAGCGCCAATACGTTGGTCTGACTCGGCAAGGTTTACCATTGGTTCTAACCATCCTGCATCTACGGATACATCGTTATTTAAACACACAATGTATTCTCCGGGGCACACATCAAATGCTAAATTGTATGCTGCACAATAGCCATTATTATTAGGGTTTTGTATGATTTTTACATCGGGATACTTTTCTCTAACATAGGCTACATCATCGTCTGTTGATGCGTTGTCTAACAAATAAACTTGTTTCTTAGGGTACGTAGATGCTAAAACGGTAGTTAAACACTCATCTAAAAACCGTTTTCCATTATGATTTAAAATTACTATATCTACTTCTGGGCGCATTTATTTTTGATGTTATATTTTTTTTCAAGTTTTCACGATACCATACCTATACTAGCCATTGGACTATAATAAATTTAGTCTTCAATATCCGCTATTTGATAAAGTTTATCAGGTTTTAATATTTTAATGAATTTTTTCTCCAATTGAATTATCCCTAAATCCGACCATTCTTTTAGTACTCTTACGGTGGTTTCGGTTACCATGCCGGCAATACTGCCTAAATCTTCACGAGTAAGTGCAATGTTAATAAAACCATCGCTTGTTGTACCATACGTTTTTTGAAAGAGCAGCAGGGTTTCGGCCAAGCGAGTACGGGTACTTTTTTGTGCATAACTAACTGATTTCTCTTCCGCTAAGCGTATATCGGCTGCTAAGTTTGCCATTATTTCCATTGAAAACTGCACATTGGTTTTAATCAATTCAAAAATATGTTCTTGCGGTATAAAGCATACAACACAATCTTCTAAAGCTATTCCGGTAGCAATGTAATGACCATCTCCTAATAGCCCTCTATAACCAATTAAATCGCCATCTGATGCAATTCGTAATACCTGCATTGTACCATCCGGTAAGGTTTTATAAAGCTTTATTTTACCTTGGTGTAAACAATGCAATCCGGTTGCTCTTCCACCTTCACTGAAAATAATCTGATTCTTTTTAATGTTTTGACTGTGCTTGTGTTTGTTTAAACTCTTTAACTCTTCTTCTTTTAAAGTGCAAAAAGAAGAAAGTGCCAAGTTTTGGCAAGTAATACATTCAAGTTTTTTTACAGATTTTACCACAGTATTTTGCTACAAGTTTAGTTAAAAAATTAACTACTTCCATGCCTTTAAAAATGACTTATATCTTGTTTATTTATTTCCAGAATAGCAGAGGATTACATGATTTAGTGCATGGGTTTAAATAAATACTGTATTTCAAGATTTATACATTAGCCTATGTTTACTTAATGCTTTGGCAAACAAATAAAATTAGTAATCTATTACTTGTAAAGGGTTTATTGTGTGATGGAAAGTAGTTACAGAAACTATAAAAAGAATAAATTTAACAGGGTTAAAAGACCTTATTCTTTATTTTTCTTCCTTTTTATTGGTGAAAGTATTTTTGGTGCCATTCCATTTGGAATAGGTTTGTTGCTTTTAGGTTCGTTTAATATCTGAGCAAGTGTTTGATTAATTTCTAATTGTTTCTTGTCATCCTCAATATCAATAATATTGAGATGCTCGGGGTTAATGTAAATAGGTTTGTTGCTCACTTTTTTGGGGGTTATACTTTTTTAAAAAGTAAATACAAAAATTACGTTTATTTTAGAAATTAGGCGATGTTTTTAATTTTTTATTTGAAAATAACAAAATTCATGATTTTTGGTTGTAAACAGCCTATGAGATTTTACTATTGCCAACGTTTCCGAATAAATTTTGGTATTAGTAATAGCAATTTACAGCAACCAATTTTACATTTTTGATAATAAAGTTTTTCGCGTGCAATTCAACAAACAAAAAATAATAATACAAATTATTCGGATAAATCAATTGATTTAACATAGTTTAAATGAATTTAAAACCAATTGAGTTAAAATAAATTTTGCCACTTTTTTTTATAGTTATACATTTACCCCAATATGCAGTTTAAGGATATAATTGGACAACAAAAGGTAAAGAATCAGCTTATACAAACTGTTAAGAATAATCGTATAAGCCATACACAGTTGTTTTTGGGAGCAGATGGAGTTGGATCTTTACCCTTAGCTATTGCATATGCTCAATATATTAATTGTGCCAGCCCTTCTGATACGGATAGTTGTGGTGTTTGCCCATCGTGTGTTAAATATTCAAAGTTTATTCATCCTGATTTGCATTTTACATTTCCGATTATAATTAAGGATAAGAAAAGCACAAGTAATGATTATATGGAGGAGTGGCGAAAGGCGTTAATAGATATGCCTTATTTAAGTGAATTGGAATGGATACAATGTATTGATGAAGAGCTTAAGAAGCAAGCAAAT
>JACFNJ010000183.1 GCA_019454865.1 Bacteroidia bacterium | reverse complement strand
ATGGCACTTTCAAGACCCTCCGGGAGCATTGGAGATAGCAAGAAACGAACATGTTTTTGATTATCAAAAAAACAGAAATCCATTTATTGATCATCCGGAATGGGTTAAACGAATTAATTTTAAAAACATGAACTATCGTGCTGATTCAAGTAATGGAGTAATATCGGTTCAGTACCCTGCTGAAAATTCAGTGGTGGTTGCCGGCAAAAACAATACAATAGCATGGATTGCTTATAACATGGACTCTGTTTTGGTGGAGCTAAAAACTTCAACAAGTGCTTCTTTTAAATCATTGGGTAAATATCCGGCTAACATTGCTTTTGTAGAATATAATTTTGAGGATGCTGCAGCTGATTCTGCTATAATTAGAATAAGTAAACTTTCAGATGTAGGAATTAACTCACATTCCGGAATTTTTAAAATTGTAAATTCATCCATACAATTAAATAAGCCTTCGGCTAATCAGCAATATACTTCCAATGAAAATATAGTGGTAAGCTGGGCAAAACAATATACTGACACTGTAAACTTAATATGTTATTCCGTGGATAGAAAAGATACATTGTTTTTGGATAACATAACAGCAGATAGTGCAATTATAACTCTTGCACCAAAATCAGGAGATTATGTAGTGTATATTAAAGAAAAATCCGCAAACAAAAATGCTGCTTACTTGGCATCCGATTCCGTATTGTTCAGTGTTCAGCTTGCTAATGGAATTAAAGAAAATATAAATCTTAATAATCTTGTATCGGTTTATCCTGTTCCTAGTGCAGGTACAATTACTGTTGAAAAACAAGATGGTTTAAAGATTACAGCTATTGAAGTGTGTGATGTGATAGGAAGATTAATCATGAATACAACAGACTTAACATTTACATTAACCCAAAAAGGTGTTTATTTAATACGAATTATTACATCGGATGGTGTAGTAACAAAACGTGTGCTTATAGAGTAGTAATAGATGTAACGAATACTTTTAAAAATCGCAATTGTATAGATTGCGATTTTTTTTGAAGGTAAACTAACTTTGCATTAAGTTGCAATATGAAAACAGCAGGACCAATAGGCGTATTTGATAGTGGTTACGGAGGATTAACCATATTAAAAGAATTTGTACAGCTATTGCCGCAGTATGATTATTTGTATCTGGGTGATAATGCTCGTGCGCCTTATGGAAACAGAAGTTTTGAAACTGTTTATGAATACACCAAAGAGTGTGTTAATTTTTTGTTTTCAAATGGATGCAAATTGGTAATATTGGCTTGTAATACAGCATCAGCAAAAGCATTGCGTACAATTCAACAAAAAGATTTGCCATTGATGCAGGAAAATTTAAGAGTTTTGGGAGTGATTCGGCCAACAACAGAGATAGTAGGAAATTACACCAAATCCCAAAAAGTTGGAATTTTTGCTACAACAGGAACAGTTTTATCCCAATCGTATGTTGTCGAAATTCAAAAATTTTTTCCTGCAATTGAGGTAACGCAAGAAGCTTGCCCAATGTGGGTTCCATTAGTAGAAAATAATGAATTTAATAAACCCGGTGCTGATTATTTTGTGAAAAAGCACATTGATTCGTTATTAAGCAAACAGCCGGATATTGATACGATAATTTTAGGATGTACGCATTATCCATTATTAGTAGATAAAATAAAGTCATACTTGCCTAAATCAATAACACTTTTGGCACAAGGGCAATTAGTGGCGCAAAGTTTATCGGATTATTTAACTCGCCACCCTGAGATTGAAATTCAATGCAGTAAAAACGGAACTCAAAAATACCTGACAACGGATGATGCAGAAAATTTCAATAAGCAAGCAAGTATATTTATAGGAGCATCGGTAAATAGCACGCCCATTAATTTACCGGATTAAAATTGCACGAATTATAAGAATGTTTACCTTTGTACTCTATTTTAAAGTAGCATGATAAAGTTTTTATTGTATTTGTTTTTGTTTTATATCATCTCGCGTTTGCTGTTTGGTAAGTTTATGGGAGGCAATTCGGTAAAAACAAAAATATACAGATTTGATACCCATCATCATCATTATAAAGAAGAAAAACAACCCGAAGGGAAAATTACTATCAATCCCAATATTCCTAAAAGTAAATCAACTAACGACAGAAACCTTGGGGAGTACGTAGATTACGAGGAAGTAAAATAACTGCATGGAAAAAAAATTGCGCGCTTTTTTATTGGATATTCTTGGACACCAAAAATACTTGGCATTAGTAAGTGAGATATACATCCGTTTAATCCGTAATGGTTTTTTGCGAAAAAAATATCCCGAATTATTTTATCTCAAAGAGATAATTAAACCGGGGTTTGTATGCGTGGATATTGGAGCAAATGTTGGATATTATTCCGTTTTTTTATCCAAGTATGCAGGAAACGAAGGTTGTGTTTATGCGGTTGAACCTGTTCAACTTTTTGCCGAAATTTTCAAAAAAAATACCCAACATTTTGGTATAGGAAATATCACACTTTACTCCACAGCATTAGGTGGAGAAAATAAAACCATACAAATGGGAACTCCGGTAATTGATGGGGTGTTTAGGCACGGACTTACCAAAGTAATTGATAGCGATACTTCATTAGAAAACATGCATACTTATAATGTTGAAATGCATGTGCCCGATGAATTGTTTGCACACTTGCAGCGATTTGATTTTTTAAAATGCGATGTAGAAGGCTATGAGGTTTATTTAATGCCTCATTTTATAAAAACAATTTCAAAATTTAAGCCGATAATTCAGATGGAAATTTCTACGGTTGATAACCGAAAAATAATTTTTGATTTATTTACTCCGCTTTCCTACCGGATTTGTAAACTTAATTCTAATGCATTAACTCCTCTTTCTATAGATGAGGCATTGCAATACGAAGGCGGTGATTTTTATTTTGTACAGAAATAAAATTGCCTTCAACCGAGCCTTCAATTGAAGGCATTTACTAATTGAAAATATTTTACCAACCCAAAATCCAAGCGAATATTAAAGGAGCAACTATTGTTGCATCACTCTCAACAATAAATTTCGGAGTATGAATATCTAATTTACCCCAAGTGATTTTTTCGTTTGGTACAGCACCGGAGTATGAACCATAAGAAGTAGTAGAATCGCTAATTTGGCAGAAATAACTCCAAAACGGAATATTTTCCATTTCCATATCCTGATACAACATTGGCACTACACATATTGGAAAATCGCCTGCGATACCTCCACCAATTTGGAAAAATCCTACTCCTTTGCCACTACTGTTATTGGTGTACCAATCAGCAAGCCAAGCCATGTACTCAATACCACTTTTCATGGTTGATGCTTTAATTTCTTTTTTGATAACATAACTTGCAAAAATATTTCCCATAGTGCTGTCTTCCCATCCCGGAACTACAATCGGGATATTTTTTTGTGCAGCTGCCAACATCCACGAATCTTTAGGGTCAATTTCGTAATACTGTTCCAATACTCCGCTCAATAACATTTTATACATGTATTCGTGTGGGAAGTAGCGTTCACCTGCACTGTCGGCATCTTTCCATATTTTATGAATATGTTTTTGTAATCTGCGAAAAGCTTCCTCTTCCGGAATACAAGTGTCAGTTACCCGGTTGTAATGATTTTCAAGCAACTCCCACTCTTCCTGTGGTGATAAATCCCGATAATTAGGCACACGTTTGTAATGGCTGTGTGCTACCAGGTTCATAATATCTTCTTCTAGGTTTGCCCCGGTACAGCTGATAATATCAATCTTTCCCTGACGAATCATTTCTGCTAATGATTTTCCAAGCTCAGCAGTACTCATTGCTCCTGCAAGAGTTACCATCATTTTACCTCCTTCGGTAATATGTGTTTCATATCCCTTAGCTGCATCAACTAATGCTGCGGCATTAAAGTGTTTGTAATGTTTTTCTACAAATTGTGAAATTGGTCCTTTTGTCATTTCTGAAATTTTTTTGGCAAATATAACCCTATCAAAATATAAAGGAATATACTTTTATATCTTAAGGCAAATAGTTTTAATGAAATATTACATCAGATACACATCTACTTTTGTTTTATTGATGTTTACCTCAATGTGTTCTTGCAATGTTGTGCTTAGTGCGGTTCCATAATAATCCGCTACAATAGGAAATGAATTATGGTTTCTATCCACTAATACTAACGTCTGAATTTTTTTGGCTTTGTCTTTTACTAATGGAATTAGTGCATACATCATGGTTTTTCCGGTATATAACACATCATCTACTACAATTACTACCTTGTTGGTTACATTAGTGTCGTTGCTTAGCTGTATTTGTTTTGCCGACATTGTAGTTCTATCCATTAAAATACTGGTGGCAGTAATTTTAATTTTTCCAATTTCAAGAAGTTCTTTACAAATTAAGGTTGCAATTTGTTCGCCCCTGCCTTGAATTCCGGCAATTATCAATTCTTTTTCATTAAAATTGTTCTCATACACCTGATAAGCCAAT
>JACFNJ010000182.1 GCA_019454865.1 Bacteroidia bacterium | reverse complement strand
CCGGTAAATTTATTACCGATAGCAGTTTTGTAGGAAATCCATTTACTCAAGTAGGTGGTTCGCATAGTGTTGTGTTTTCAGCCGGTGCATCTTTTCAATTTCACATAGGTTCAAACCCATTTGCACTATCAGCACCAGGTAGTAAAGTGTTGTTTCAGCCCGGTAGTTATTATTATCACTATTCTACAGGTTCACCATCAATATCCGGCAGAACGTATGCAAATTTTGTATGTAATACTACCGGTAATGTATCCGGCACTCAAAATTCTACCTTGTATATTGATACTTTTGTTTTGCAACAAGGTCAATTTAACTTAACAATTTCAAACATTGCATCTGTTACAAGTTTTAATACTATTCAAGTAGATGGAGGTGTTTTAAATTTTAATCAAAAAGATGGTAACACTAAAATAAGTGGTGATATAAGTGTAGCTTCCGGTGCTAAATTGATATTACAAGGTAAATATACTACAACACCTACAAACTTCTTATTAAATGGTACTTCTCCACAAAAAATAACAGCAGCTGGGCAGCTTATTATTGCTAATAAAGCAGACTCATCAATTGAATTACATATTCAAAATCCATCCGGTGTAACATTACAATCTGACATACAACTAAACTTTGCCAAATTACACATGGATAGTGGATTTATTAATTTAAATAATAAAACCTTAACTCTTGGTAATTCAACTACTCATGGCAGAGCAACACAGTTAAATGGATACATTAAAGGTGCAGGGAATATTACACGTTGGTATTTATTAGGCGCTGTTGGTGAAGGTGATTCTTCTTTATTTCCGGTTGGTGGAACAGGTGGAACCTATCCTGCGTGGGTATTTGGTTCGGTTACCGGTACAGGTACTGTTACTTTATCAAACTTTACCGAAAATCCCGGTGTGTTTAGTTTTTCAACTCCTTTTACAGATGCTGCACCAATTTCAGGAAGTATAACAGTTAATTCTCGTTTTGGACATTCGTGGTCATTTAATACAGCAAATGGTTTAGCAGGTACAGCATTTACCACACGAGTTAAAGTTAATACCAATTCAGGATATGTTACCGATGTAACTAAAATGCGTTTAACTTTAGCTTCAGGGATTGCTCCAGGGAACTCTGAAGATGGAGGAGGTACATTATTAAAACCAAGTGCCGGGAAAAACGCATTAACATTGACACAATTAAGTAATACATTTTATATGGGAAGCAATACATCTTCAAACCCATTGGATATATTATTTAAAGAGATAAAGGTGTATAATGCAGGTAATAAAAATGTTGTAGCTTGGGAAACAGCTCAAGAATTAAACATATCTCATTTTATAGTTGAACGAAATACTAACGGAACTTTTGAAAAAGTAGCTAATGTTACTGCACAAAATAATAAATTAGGGGCTTCGTATTTATTTAATGATAATTATTCGGAGTGTGCATTATATCGCGTAATAGCAATTTCTATTGATGGCTCCGAAAATTATAGCCAAATTGGAGTAATTGATTGTAATGAGAATAAATTGCTTCAGGTATATCCAAATCCGGCAGTAGATAAAGTTACTATAACCGATAGTTCAGTATCCGCTGCTCGAATTTATAATAGCTTTGGAAAGGAATTTGAAATGCAATTGATTAATAATGAAATTAATCTTCAAAATTTACTTCCAGGTGTTTATTATTTACAACTTAATACGAATAGTGGATTGAAAATAATTAAGTTAATTAAGCAATAATTTAAAAAAAGTAAAGGATAATAATTTAAAGCATCGTTAATTAATGATGCTTTATTTTTTGATATGAATTCATCGAAGCAAGAATTTAAAGTTAAACGAATTGTTTTTCTATTGGACGTACTAAAGCTTGCTATCACTGCGTTTGGTGGTGCTCAGATGCACTTTACTCAATTTTATAAACATTTAGTATTAAAAAGAAAATACATAAACGAGGACGAACTAAAAGAGATTAACTCGCTATGCAGTATGTTGCCCGGACCATCTTCTACGCAAACCATTGCCGCAATTGGATTTAAAGTTGGTGGATCTTCTTTGGCTTTTCTTACTTTAGCCGTTTGGATTTTACCGGCAACATTAATAATGATAATTTTTGCTATAGTAGTAGCACAATTAGATATATCTAATCCCAAGCTTCATTTCCTTAAATATATTCAACCAATGGCAGTAGGATTTATTATTTATGCTGCATATCAAATTAAAAATATATTTATTTCAAAAAGCTTTCATTGGGTTTTAATGTTAAGTTCTGCTTTGTTGGCTATCGTATTACAAACTCCATACGTGTTTCCATTTTTACTTATAGTTGGTGGTTTTGTGTCAACTCAAATTAATAAAGCCGATTACCATAATGTAAAGCCAATTAAAAATATTGATTGGCGAAATTTATTGTTGTTGTTTCTGATTTTATCACTTGCTGCATTAATTGGAGCAATAACCAAGAGTAAAGCAGTGATATTATTTGAAAACACTTACCGTTTTGGTACAATTGTTTTTGGTGGTGGACATGTATTAATACCTATGATGTATAATCAGTTTGTTGAGTTTAAAAATTATATTTCGCCTAATGATTTTTTGGCTGGTGTAGGAGTATTACAAGCAGTACCAGGTCCGGTATTTAGTATTAGTACATATACCGGTGCCATGATATTAAGAGAAAGCGGAATACTTGGACAATTGTTAGGAGGAGTAATTGGTACTATTGCAATCTTTTTACCCGGAATTTTACTTATATTTTTTGTATATCCAATATGGGATAAAATTAAAAATTATTCTCCGGTAAAAAATGCAATTGAAGGTATTAATGCTGTATCAGCAGGTTTGGTTTTGGCTTCAGCTTATATACTATTTCAGCCTGTTGAAATTAATCAAGCCAATATGTTGGTGTTGTTAGGCACATTATTTTTATTGTTAACTACAAAATTACCAAGCCCAATTATCGTTTTAATGTGTATAATTGTAGGGATTGCGTTTTAGTAATATGAAAAATGTTTTACTGTTGATTGCTGTTTTTTCAGTTACGGCACTATTTGCTCAAAATCCAAATACTGAAAAGCTTGTTCAATTGTCTGGTGTTGTATTGGCTGCGGATAGTTCAAGCTTTTTACCTTTGGTGTCAATTGGAATAAAACATTCCGGAAAAGGTACATTAACAGATGAAACCGGTTACTTTTCAATGGTTGTTAGGCAATCGGATACTATTGTATTTAGTTTTATCGGATTTAAAACCAAAGAATATGTATTACCCCAAAGTTTAAGTGGATTTAAAGTAAGTATTGTTCAGGTATTACATGAAGATACAATTTATTTAAATACTGCAATTATTCGTTCATACCCTACACCGGATGAGTTTAATTATTATTTTGTAAAAGCCTCTATTCCGGATGTATATTATCAATCATCGGCTAAAAATTTACGACAAAAAAATTTACAGCAATTAGCACTTAGTATGAGTATGGATGCATCCGAGTCGGGTAAGATGATTTTTAATCAGCAAGCCTACCAATATTATTACAACGGACAAGCTCCACCCAATAGGGTTTTTGATTTAGCAGCATGGAGTCAATTTTATAAGTCGGTGAAGCGTGGCGATTATAAGAAAAAATAAGAAGATAAAAATGTAAAGTTAAACAATCAAAGGAATTGCCTAAAAACAAAAAAACATCCGAAAGGATGTTTTTTTGTTGGCGGAGAGAGAGGGATTCGAACCCCCGGACCTGTTACAGTCAATGGTTTTCAAGACCACCGCATTCGACCACTCTGCCATCTCTCCGAGTGCAAAAGTATGTTTTGCTATATAATATCCAAAATACATGAGTAAAATTTTGTTAAGCGATTGATTAGCAAAATCAAAATTCCATTAAATAAAAAAAAGCTACCCAAATGGATAGCTTTTTCTGTAAATATCTAATAATTGAAGGTTGTTAGTAAATAACTACTTTTTGTGTTATTGTACTTCCCTCTATCTTTATTTTTATAAAATAAATTCCTGCATTTAATCCCAAGGTAGTTCTATCAATAGCAACGGATTGATTTCCCTCTTGTTGTTTGCCGTTAAATATTTCGCCAATACTACGTCCTGTTATATCAAATAATTCAATAGCTGTATTTGTAGCTATAGGTAAGTTATATTCAATATTTGCTGATGCGTTAAATGGATTTGGAACTACGGATAAACTTATATCATTTGCAGTTAAATCATTTAATCCTGTTTTTAATCCCATTTGGAAACCATCAATATATAGGTTGTTTCCACCTTGGTATGAATATAACAAACGAAAACGAACATTCGCTTGTTTTGGAATGCTTGAACTTAAAACTGTCATTTGTTTCCAATGTGAGGAATTAGGAACAAAATTTACAGTAGGTGAAAGTACTGAAGGTGTAGTAGCTAATGCTGCTCCTGTTGTAGGTGCTTTTAAGTTATTCCATGTTAAGCCGCAATTAGTAGTGTATTGCACACTTAATGCATCTGGTGTTGAGGTAACAGCACCTGTTGTTGCATTTTGAGCATAAGCATACCAAAACGAAAAGTGAGGATTGGTAGCA
>JACFNJ010000181.1 GCA_019454865.1 Bacteroidia bacterium | reverse complement strand
TTACTACCGATTCGGTTGTTGTGTGGAGTAGGTTTTATACTCGCTTAGGTGCTAGTTCTGATAATATCCCATCAAACGATACATTGTGGCAGGCTACCTATTTTGGTAATTATTATGCATACGATGATGGTACAGCCGAAGCCGGATATGCTATAGAAAATTCACCGGGCAAAGTAGCACTTCGGTATCCCTTAATTAAACCGGATTCTATTTATGGTATAGCTGTTTATTTTAATCGTGGTAAGCAAGATGTAAGTGAGTTGCCTTTTAGTTTAATGGTATGGAAAAAAATTGAACTCACAACCGAAGAAGAGTTGCTTCGCATTCCGGCACATGCAATTTATTTTAATGAGCGTAACAGGTTTTATTATGTTCATTTTGCTGAACCTATTTATGCCGAAAATGAAATTTATATCGGGTGGGAACAAAATTCAATTTTTCCTTTAAATGTTGGTTTGGATTTAAACTTTAAAATTGACGAGAAGTATGCTCCTAATACAGAAATGCAATACAACGTACAAGGACTTTGGCAAACTACACAACTTAATGGAGCATTAATGATGCGTCCTATTGTTGGTAAATGGATAGAACCTGTGGTTGGTGTTAATGAAACGAATGTGGCTGAGTTGAATGTTTTGGTATATCCTAATCCGGCAAATAACTATTTGAACATTAAAGCTGAGAACCCACTTGAGATTGAAGTTTATGATGTATCCGGAAGAAAACTAATTGCAGTTGAAAACACCAAACAGATAGATGTTTCGATACTGCCTGACGGTTTTTATTTTGTAAAAATACTGGACAGAAAAACGAATTTACAAACAATTAAAAAAGTAATAATTCAAAAAAACGAATAACCATGAACGATATTTCCATTACCGAATTGAAAGAAAGAATGGATAGAGGAGAAAAACTCAATCTGTTTGATGTGCGTGAAGTGCACGAGTATGAAGTTTTTAATATTGGTGCTGAATTAATACCTTTAAGTGAATTTGAGAATAGAATTTCGGAATTAAATCATTTAAAAAACGAGGAAATTATTTTGCATTGCAGAAGCGGGCAACGCAGTGGTAAAGCAAAACTTATGTTGGAAGATGCAGGTTTTATAAAGGTTAGAAATTTGCTTGGCGGAATGTTGGAATGGCAAGAAAAATATGGAGCTTAATTAAAGAAGCTTTTGAACAAATAATGCCGTTTACCTATTACAATTTATTTATTTTAGATTAATTGATAAAAGGTAGTTATCCCTTAAAGAAATAGTTTTAATTTGTCTGCCACATCGAAATAGTATTATGCACATTCTGGAAATTGAAAATTTAACAAAACGATACTCAAATCATTTGGCATTATCGGACATAAGTATTAAAGTTCCGCAAGGTCATATTTTCGGTTTGTTAGGTCCAAATGGTGCCGGAAAAACCAGCTTAATTCGGATTATTACCCAAATTACCCGTGCTGATGAAGGAACTATCTTATTTAACAATGAAAAATTAACAGGAAAACACATAGCTAGTATTGGTTATTTACCTGAAGAACGCGGCTTATATAAAAAGATGGAGGTAGGCGAGCAGTTGTTGTTTTTTGCACAATTAAAAGGATTGAGTAAACACGAAGCAATGCACTTGCTAAAAGATTGGGTAGAGCGGTTTGAAATAAAAGGTTGGTGGCGGAAAAAAGTAGAAGAGTTGAGTAAAGGAATGCAACAAAAAATTCAATTTATCGCTACTGTTTTGCACAATCCCAAGTTGCTTATTTTGGATGAACCTTTTAGCGGTTTCGACCCAATAAATGCCGAGCTGATAACTAATGAAATTTTAAACCTGAAAAAGAACGGTTGTAGCATAATTATCAGTACACACCGCATGGAAAGCGTTGAACAATTGTGTGATGATATTGCATTAATTAATAAATCCAAAAAAGTATTGGATGGCTCCGTAAAACAAGTACGGGATCAATTTAAAACACATACTTTTTCGGTTGAGTGCAATACAGCACATTTGCAATTGCCCAATGAGTACCAAATATTGGAAAGTAGTGTAAAAGACAACGACATATTTTCATATAAAATAAAAAAAGCAGAAACCGACAGCAACAATAAGTTGATACAATTGTTGGTAAACCAAACAGAAATTATAAGATTTGCTGAGTTAATTCCGAGTATGCAGGAAATATTTATACGTGTAGTTAATCCTTAAAAAATAAATCTATAAAAACATGAAAGATATAAAACAGTACATTGAAGAAAATAAACAACGCTTATTGGATGAGTTGTTTGCATTATTACGAATACCATCTATAAGTGCAGATAGTGCTTATGCAGGTGATGTTGCAAAAGCGGCTGAATTTGTTGCTGAGAGTATGCGTAGTGCCGGTGCAGATAAGGTAGAAGTATGTAAAACACCCGGGCATCCAATTGTGTATGGCGAAAAAATTATTGACCCTAAACTGCCAACAGTATTGGTGTATGGGCATTATGATGTGCAACCTGCTGATCCCATTAACTTATGGACAACACCTCCTTTTGAACCTATCATAAAGAAAACCGAACTACATCCTGAAGGAGCAATCTTTGCTCGTGGTTCAGCTGATGATAAAGGGCAATTTTATATGCACGTAAAAGCATTTGAATACATGATTAAAAATAATGCTTTGCCTTGTAATATTAAAATGATGATAGAAGGAGAAGAAGAGGTTGGAAGTAGTAATCTTACTAACTTTTGCATAGCTAACAAAGAGCGATTAAAAGCAGATGTAGTAGTAATTTCGGATACTTCGATGATAGCAAATGATTGCCCAAGTATTGATACCGGACTTAGAGGATTGAGTTATGTAGAAGTAGAAGTAACCGGACCAAATCGTGATTTACACTCGGGTGTATATGGTGGTGCTGTTGCTAATCCTATTAATATTCTTGCTAAGATGATTGCAAGTATGCACGATGAAAACAACCACATAACAATTCCGGGTTTTTACGATAAGGTTGCTGAATTAAATGCACAAGAGCGTGCTGAATTAAACAAAGCACCTTTTGAGATAGATGCATACAAAAAAGATTTAGAAATAGCTGATGTATGGGGCGAAAAGGGCTACACTGTGTTGGAGCGTACCGGTATTCGACCTACGTTGGATGTAAACGGTATATGGGGAGGCTACACCGGTGAAGGTGCTAAAACTGTTTTACCAAGTAAAGCATTTGCTAAAATAAGTATGCGTTTAGTTCCTAATCAGGTATCGGATGAGATTACAGCATTGTTTAAAAAGCATTTTGAAAGTATTGCACCTGCCGGTGTTAAAGTAGAGGTAAGGCCTCATCATGGCGGTGAACCCGTTGTTACTCCAACAGACAGTGTAGCGTATCAAGCGGCTGCTAAGGCTTTGGAAACAACATTTGGTAAAAAACCTATTCCTACACGCGGAGGAGGAAGTATTCCTATTGTTGCAATGTTTGAAAAAGAATTGGGTTTAAAATCCGTATTGATGGGATTTGGGTTAGATAGTGATGCACTACATTCGCCTAACGAACATTACGGCATAGTTAATTACTTTAAAGGTATTGAAACCATACCTTATTTCTTTAAATACTATTCTGAATTGAATAAGTAATCTTACTTGGTTTAAATTTTGATAACGGCATCCGTATTTACAATGTAAATATTGGTGTCGTTTTTTTATAAATATCTATTTTAATATAAGGTTGTCGGGATTGCAGTCTTACTTTTTATATCTAATCCTAGTTGTTTGAATAGGGATATCTAATAAATGTAGGACTATTTCTTTATCAATTTTTTTGTTATTTTTTGATTACCACTAATAATTTCTACATAATAAATACCGCTTTTACCAACTAATTCAATTTCATTACTATTTTCTGTAATATGTTTATTTGTGTATATTTCTTGTCCTATTGAATTACGAATAACAATTGATTCTATTTCGTTGTTTTTGTCTGATTGAATATATACTTTACCTGTAGTTGGGTTAGGATAAATATTTAATTTGGATGAACTCATTATTGTGGAAATTCCGGTAGAGGTTGTTTGATTATTAATTCTAATAATTCCACTTTGTTGGAAATTATTGTATTTGTCAAATAATCCTCCGGCAAGTATTTTTCCATCTTCTTGAATTGATAATGCTTTTATTCCCCCGTTAGTAAAATGAATTCCGGTTCCGATTAAAAAGTTATTGTCAATACTTCCATCTGAATTTATTCTAACAATTCCATTCCGAGATATATTGTTATACTTACTAAATTTTCCACCTATTATAATTTTATTATCTTCAAGAATTATTATATCATATACATCAAGATTTGCACCTGAAATAGAAGGATAACTTGTAAATAAAGCCGGATTAAAAGTTGTATCTGCACTTCCGTTATCATTCAAACGAGCAACTCTGTTAAATTGTTTTGAATTAATTTGTGTAAAATTTCCAACTATAAATACTTTACCATTAGATAAGGGTTTTATTTTATTGACAAATCCTTGTATTCCATTACTTGTGTTAAATGTGCTATCTAAATTGCCATCTGGGAATAAACGGACTAAATTTTTGAAATTTTTACCATTAAATTTCTGGAAATTTCCACCAACTAAAATTTTACCATCAG
>JACFNJ010000180.1 GCA_019454865.1 Bacteroidia bacterium | reverse complement strand
ATTCGTGTTGCAGTTTGTGCAGTAAAGCCAACTCGTAAGTAGTCAATCGGACGAATAATAACGCCAAATCTTCCGGCAACTCCGCTTCCATCTGATGTTAAGGAGAATTTTAATGTACTTGATTTGTATGTATTACCTAATACACTATCTACTACGGTTGCGTTTGGGTCACTTTCACTAAAATATGCGGTTTGTTCATAGTGAGCATTAGTTAATACCAATCCGGCACCAAAGTAAACAATGTTACCAATATTAATAGCAGCATTAAAGTTATACTCACCATTTGAACCTCTTGTTTGGATGTTGCCTTCTTGTAATATTTTGTATGATGGTACTCTTTCAAACCAAGGTGAATAATACGTGTTACTGTTATTTGCTGTATCAATCAAATAAGCATTCCATGCTAAGTGGTAAATATTTGTCCAGTCATTGGTAGCCGATACTTGGCTGTATGGTACTCCATTAGCTTGCTGAATATAATATTGAGAAATATTGCTAGTGCTGTTGTAGCCTTCATACGAAATATTTTTTTGAAAATCATTAGTACGAGTATAACCAAATGCAACGTTGTAATTAATTAACCCTTCTGTTGCATCACCTTTTAATCCTGATTTTACTTTGGATAATACAATGCCAAATGTTGGAATATTAAAATTAGTGCGCGAGTCGTATTTTGTATTGCCTAAATAGGCTGCATCTGCAGTATTTGCTGTAATAGCACCCGATAAGTTTATTTCGTTTCTGCGATACAAGCCAAGCCCGGCAGGATTAAGATATACAGACGAGTAATCTGCTCCAACTGCACCAAACGCTCCACCTACAGCTTGTGAGCGCGCTGTTCCCAGGTTGTAATTTTGTGAATATCGCAAAATGTCATTTTCATTCTGAGCATTTGCAGCATACATACTTATGCATCCAAAAAATAAAACAATATATTTTTTCATAACTTTTTATTTTTAAAATTAATTAACGGGTACGAGGCATACTTACTCTTCCTCCGCCTGAACTGCCGCTACTGCCACCGCTTCTTCCTCCACCATTTGAAAATCCTCCGGAATTACTACCACCTCCAAAACTCCCCAAACCACTGCGTATATTTGGTGTACTTTGTTGTTCCGTGCTTCGGCTTGGTCTTGAAAAACTTTCAGGTGCAGTGTTTGCAGGCCTGGTTATTCTTTCTTTATCTACTCGATAAGCAGGCATTTCTTGCCTTGGTTGTGCTTGTGGTACAACTTCACGGTATCGTTCATTTTGTTTAACACTCGGTGTATAGGTATCATACGATCGTGGAACTTCACCTCTGTATTTTTCAGGTGCTACATATATGTTTTGTCCATTTTGTTCAACCAATTGTCCTTGGCTGGGTCTGGTGTAAGTTCGTGGCACATTTACTTCTCCTGAATTTGCATCAGGTTGTTGAGTTGCCGGAGTGTTACCTCTAACATTTGGCTTATTGGGTTCAATTGTATGCGGTGCATTTGTTCTGTATTGTTCGGGTGTTTCATTTGCACTTTGCATAGTTTCATTACGCATCGTTCTTGGCATATTTCCTCTGCCAGGGGTAATCATAGGTTGTTGTGGTGTTGTGTTGCCATTTGGTACATGTGGTTGGTTGTTGTTATTTGCACGAGGCATAGTTGAACCAATTTCGTTTCTTGGAGCGTAAACTTTTTTGTTATTTACTTTATTATCCGAATAGGCAGATTTTGGATAGTAATAATACGGATGCCTATAATTCCAGCCTAAATATCCACCCCATACAAATGGGTTGTGCCAATGGTTGTAATAAAATGGATTGTAATTCCAATATCGGTAATAAAATGGATCGCAAAAGTTGCTGTATCTATCCCAGTAATAGTATGGTTGATAAAAACGTGAGTAGTATCTTGAGTAGTAAGGATAACCAAAGCTAAGTCCAAAACCTATACCGGTAAATGAATTCCATCCAACGTATAAATTATTGGTAGGGTAATAATTGTTTCTGTAATAAGGCGAGTAATCCGAATTAAAATAATAGTTATTTGTATAGTGTGGGTAATCGTAATCCGTATTGTTGTGGTTGCTATAATTTTGTTGTGGAGTTGTAATTATTGTATTTGAATTTTCTTGTTCTTGTGTTTTCGCATTTTTTTCTAAATACCGTCTATAACCTTCCTCTGCATTAGGGTTTATTTGACTATTATCTAAATAGTCATTTTTGTTTTCATTACCGTATTGTGGTGGATTTTTTCTCATTATTTCATTTACATCCACTTCAGGCACATACACATCTTTGGTGGTATTTTGTTTTTTTGAAAAATACACATCGTCTTCAACTTGGTTTAATACTGCATGTTTGGTATTGCATGAGGTAATTAGTATTCCTCCTATAAGCACAATGAATAATTTATTTAAAGCTTCCATAACAATGTGTTTTTATTTTATTGTGAAAATATAATTTTGCCTTCGGTTTTCTATATTTTTACAAAATCTATTCCAAACTAAAAAAACATTCATGGAAATAAAAAAAATTAAACGTAGCGAAGATTATAGTGCTTGGTATAATAATTTGGTGAAACAGGCTGATTTAGCTGAACACTCCGCAGTAAAAGGTTGTATGGTAATTAAGCCATACGGTTATGCAATCTGGGAAAAGATGCAAACTGAATTGGACAGAAGATTTAAAGAAACAGGACACCAAAATGCATATTTCCCTTTATTTATTCCCAAATCATTTTTTAGTAAAGAAGCCAGCCATGTTGATGGATTTGCCAAAGAATGTGCTGTTGTTACCCATTATCGATTGAAAAATGGTGAAAACAATGAGATAGTTGTGGATGAAGATGCAAAATTGGAAGAAGAGTTAATTGTTCGTCCAACTTCTGAGACCATTATTTGGAATACCTACCGCGATTGGATTACCTCACACCGTGATTTACCAATATTAGTTAATCAATGGGCAAATGTGGTACGCTGGGAAATGCGTACACGTTTATTTTTACGCACTACTGAGTTTTTGTGGCAAGAAGGGCATACCGCCCATGCTACATCTGATGAAGCAGTTGCAGAAACCAAACAAATGTTGGAAGTATATGCTGATTTCGCAGAAAATGTTTTGGCCGTACCTGTAATTAAAGGAGTTAAAACAGCTAACGAGCGTTTTGCAGGTGCCATTGAAACATACTGCATTGAAGGTTTGATGCAGGATGGTAAAGCATTACAAATGGGAACCTCACATTTCTTAGGACAAAATTTTGCTAAAGCTTTTGATGTTAAATTTACATCAAAAGAAAATAAACAAGAATATGTTTGGGCTACATCATGGGGAGTCTCTACCCGATTAATGGGTGCACTAATTATGAGCCATAGTGATGATGAAGGTTTGGTTCTTCCTCCAAATCTTGCTCCAATTCAAGTAGTAATTGTTCCTATATTGAGCAAAAAAGAAGATGAGCGAGAGGCGGTATTAGCTAAAGCAAAAGAGATTCAGCAAGGGTTGAAAAAAAGAGGGATTTCAGTAAAATTAGATGATAGGGAGAATACAACACCGGGCTTTAAGTTTGCTGAATATGAATTGAAAGGTATTCCAGTGCGAATAGCAATTGGTAATAGGGATTTGCAAAACAATACAGTAGAGATTGCACGCAGAGATACCAAAGAAAAGCAAAGTATGAGCAGTATAGACATAGAGCATAAAGTAGAAAATTTATTGCAAGCCATACAGCAAAATATATTTCAAAAAGCAATGGATTATCGGGATGCACATATACATGTTGTAAATACCTGGGATGAATTTAATGATGCATTAGAAAACAAAACCGGATTTGTAAGTGCACATTGGGATGGAACAACAGAAACCGAATTAAAAATTAAAGAACTAACAAAAGCAACTATTCGTTGTGTGCCGTTAAATAATAAATTAGAAAACGGGACTTGTGTGCTTACCGGAAACCCAAGCACACAGCGCGTATTATTTGCTAAAGCATATTAATATTTACCAATGGCAGATTCAAAAATTAATGAAATACATCGCTTGTTATGCGAAAAATCGGAAAATAAGCAACACGTTTTTCATATTACACAAGATATTTTCCGTGATTTAAAAATGATGATTCGTGAAGTTGAGGCAGAACTAAATGCAGACATAAAAGAGAAAGCACCTCATGTAGAAGTAAAGTATAGTGATAAAGGAGATTTTGAAGCACATTTTAAATTTAGCGGAGATACTTTAGTTTTGATGATGCATACCAATATTTTTGAGTTGGATAGCTCCCATTATTTTACTAAAAGTGATTACCTGCAGCAAGACCAATTGCGAAGTTTTTGTGGAATGATTCAGATATATAATTTCTTGAGTGATTCATTAAAATATAATCGTGAGCAGGATATAGGTTTTTTAATAGCAAGAATATTTATTAATAAAGATAAGCACTTTTTTATTGATGGTAAAAGACCTCTATCATTAATATATAACGATATTGAAAAAAATGTAATAACAAAAGAAAGCCTTCGTGCAATAGTAGAAGAGGCAATGTTGTTTTGTTTAAATTTTGACCTAACTGCACCACCTGCTGATGCTTTGAATTTAATATCTGTTGAACAAAAAAATAATATGAGTTATAGCAGTGGAATGCCCACGGTAAAACGCTTGGGTTTTATTA
>JACFNJ010000179.1 GCA_019454865.1 Bacteroidia bacterium | reverse complement strand
CTTACATCATTTTCATAGTTTAGTTTTACTTCTTGCTTTTGTCCGGTATAGTTTATTTTATACGATGCAGTTGCTGCTGTCTCTTCATTATTTGCTGCTGAAATAAACTTAGCCATACTATTTCCGGCTAATGTTTTTCCTCCCGGTTCTTTTATTACAACATATACCATTCTGTCTCCGGTTTGCGCAACTTTATTATCCATTACGGTTAATGTTACTTCAATGCGATTGGTGCGTTTGGCTAAGCTGGTTTCTACATATTTTCCGCTCGATTTCTTTTTATATGAAACAACTTTTATGTATTCGGCTTGTAATTGCGATGCAGTAGCAACCTGTCCTTGTAATCCGGATTTTTCTTCATTCAATTTTGTTATTTCGTTTGCTTTTTCTAAATATTGTTCTTTTAGTTTTCGTAATTCAGCTAATTCTTTTTTCAATTTTGAATTAAGCGCATTGGAGTTTTTTTCAGATGAAATCAGTTGTTTTATTTTCAATTCTTGTGCTGCTACCTTTGCATTTGCATCATCCAATAAAGAATCTAGATTAGATGCAATTCCTCTGTAGCTTGCTAATTCTTTTTCAGTTGAAGAAAGTTCATTTTCTAATTCAGCTTGTACATTAGTTAAGGTGTCAATTTTTGAATCACGTACAGCTATATCCTCGTTATTGTTTTTGTATTGAAATAAATTTCCGATTAACGAAAGAATCAATAATACAATCAATACATATTGAAAGGATTTGTTTTGTTTTTGATTTTCCATGTGTTTACAAACTCTTTCTTAAAATTGTAGCAATGAAATATTTTATCATAGCAGGCGAACCTTCCGGTGATTTACACGGATCTAATTTGATTCAGGCTATTCAACAAAAAGACAAACAATCTGAAATAAAGTTTTGGGGAGGCGATTGGATGAAGCAAAAAGCACCGGATGGGCTATTAACACACTACAAAGAAATAACCACAATGGGAATTGTGGAAGTAGTGAAAAAATTAGGAAGTATATTTAAAAACATGAACCGATGTAAATCGGATATATTAAATTTTAAACCTGATGTAGTAGTGTTTATCGATTTTCCGGGGTTTAATATCCGTATTGCTGAGTTTTGTAAAACTAATGGGATAAAAACTGCTTATTACATTGCTCCTAAAATATGGGCTTGGAAAGAATACAGAGGCAAGAAACTAGAAAAATTTATTGATGAACTTATTATAATATTTCCTTTTGAAGTAGAATACTTTAAAAAGTGGAAAGTGAATTGTACTTATGTTGGTAATCCCTTGTTGGATTCCATAGCAAATTATCGCTCTGCACAACTACAAAACGCAAGAACGCAAAATCAGATACCAACCATTGCACTGCTACCGGGTAGCCGTAGGCAGGAAATTACAAAGATTTTGCCTGTAATGCTTTCGGTAGTAAAACATTTTCCTAACCATAAGTTTGTTGTAGCAGGTGTATCTGCATTAGATAATAGTGTGTATGCTCCATTTGTGCAAGATAATATCGAAATTGTGTATGATAAAACATATCAGGTATTAGAAAATGCTGAAGCTGCTGTAGTATGCAGCGGTACGGCTACTTTAGAAACAGCCTTGTTAAACGTACCTCAAGTGTGCGGTTATATTGCAAATCCTATTTCGGTTTGGATTGCCCGAAAATTAGTGTCTGTCAAATACGCTTCATTAGTTAATTTATGCCTGAATAGATTTGCAATAACAGAACTGATACAAGAAGAGTTTACAACTGAAAATATTGTAAAAGAATTATCCCTTATACTGCCTAATGGTGAAAAAAGAGAAACTATCCTAAACGACTACGCAATAGTACGAGCAATGCTAGATAAACAAGGAGCAAGCAGTGGGGCTGCAGAAGTAATTATTAATCTTGCTCGTAAACAATTAAAGCCGTTTAGAAACTACTAAACGGCTTTAAAATATTATTCAAAGAATATTATTCTTCGATTACTACTACTTTATCTTTATTTGGTGATACGATGCTTAATACTTTTTTGTTAAGCTTAATGCCTTGTGTGCGCAAACGCGATACTGTTCTGTTCTTTTTTTCTTTGCGTTTATATCTTGTAAATGCCATACCTGTTGTTTTTTAAGAGTGCAATTATAGACTTTAGTTTTGGTTTATGCAAATTACTTTTCAAAAAAAACTTAATAGCCTAACACATCAAGCATTTGATTGGCGCTTTGTTGTTGTGCAAAAACTGTAATGTTTATTTTTCCGTTTTCGTCTTTATCAATTACTAAATGCTTAGGTGCCGGAATTAAGCAATGTTGTATTCCTCCATAACCTGCCAAACTTTCTTGATATGCTCCCGTGTGGAAAAAGCCCATGTATTGCGGTTCATCTTTTTGAAGTTTAGGCATAAATACAGAGTTTGTATGCGTATCACTATTATAAAAATCTTGACTATCGCAGGTAAGCCCACCCAGGTTTATGCGTTTAAACTCCTTATCCCATTGATTAATGGAAAGTAAAATAAACTTTTGTCCAATTCCCCATGTATCTGGCAATGTGGTAATAAAAGAACTGTCTATCATATACCACGATTCTTTATCATTTTGGTATTTTTCGCCTATTATACTGTATATAGCACCTCCACTTTCACCAACAGTAAACGAGCCAAACTCAGTTACAATATTTGGTACATCCACACCTCGGCTATCGCAAATAGTTTTTATGTAATATACAATTTGGTCAATCATATAAGCGTAATCATGCTCTACACCAAGTGATGTATATATAGGCATTCCACCTCCAATATCCAATGTGTCAATACTTGGGCATAATTCTTTCATATCGCAATACACATTTACCAATCGGGTAAGTTCACTCCAATAATACGTAGTATCACGTATGCCGCTATTTACAAAGAAGTGCAACATTTTTAAGGTAAAATTCGGGTTTGATTTAATTTTTTTGGTATATAAATCCGCTATCAATTTCGAACTCATGCCTAATCTGGATGTATATACAAAGTACCCCGGCTCTTCTTCGGTAGCAATACGAATACCAATATTCATCGGATGTGTAGCATGTTTTTCTAACAAACCCAATTCGTCCGGATTATCCAATACACATATTAAATTTTTGAAACCTCTATTTACAAAGTCAGCCATTTTTTGGGCATACTCATTTGTTTTATATCCATTACAAATGATTAGTTTATCTTTATCAAACTTGCCTTTTTGGTGTAGTGTATTTAGTAAATCCAAATCAAATGCCGATGAAGTTTCAATCTGAGCATTGTTTTTTAATACTTCATTTAGTACAAAACTAAAATGTGAGCTTTTAGTACAATAGCAATATGTATATGTTCCGTTGTAGTTATATTTTGTAATTGCATCCGAAAAAAGCTTTCGTGCTTTATTTATTTGTTCCCCAATCTTGGGTAAATAGGTAAATTTAAACGGTGTTCCATAGGTTTTAATTAATTCCATTAAGTCTAAATCATGGAAAAAAAGTTGATTGTTTTTTACCTCAAAACCATGTCGTGGGAAGTAAAAAGTTTGATTAATTAAATCAATGTACTTGTTTTTAATACCGTTTGTCAATGCCTTAGTTTTATTTTGTTAGGTTAATTTAATGCTGCTGCAATTTTATATACATTCTTAGAATAATTTAAATGAAATGTAAATATTTTTATTCCGTTTTGCTTGAATGTTTCAAGCGTCTTTGTATTGCTTTGTTTTGAATTTTAAGATAGAAAAAAAAATTTACCAACTATAATGTAACAAATATTACTTGTTGTATGATTTAGATTTAATATTTTCGTGCTATCCCCAATTATTTAAATACTATTTATATGAATTTTAAAAAAGAATTTCTGTTATTGCTATTACTGCCATTTTTAGCATGTAGGCCCAAAGGTTTAACTGATGCAGAAAAGGAAAACTTGTTAAACAAAGGAGATAGCATAGCCACCATTGCCCAAAAAATTTTCATGACAAGTGTATTGAATGAAGTAAAAACCAAAGGTGCTGCCGAAGCTGTAAGTTATTGTAACATTAATGCTTCTCACCTAATGGATTCCACTTCGGTATTGATGCATACAGAGGTTAAACGGTTAAGCGACAGAAGTCGTAATCCGGAGAATAGCCTAAAAACAGATAACGATTTTACCGTTTGGATTGATTTAAAAGACATCCTAAATGACCCCAAGTTTGAAAAGAAGCATTTGATTGATGAAGAGCAAGGAGGTGCAGTTTACTATTATAAAGCTATTACTATTGGAATGCCAACTTGCTTAGCTTGTCATGGCAAAAAAGGCTCGGATATAAATGAGGAAACAGCCGCAAAAATTGCATCGCTATACCCTGAAGATAAGGCCACCGGTTACGAAATGGGGCAATTTAGAGGAATGTGGAAGATAAAATTACGCTAGTTCTTTACATTCATTGATAGCTATCCAAGCCATTACACCTATTCCAATTTCTAATGCATCTTCGTCAATATCAAAAGTAGGGGTATGCACTTCGGATGTTATATTTTTGCTTTCATTGCGTGTTCCTAATCGGTAAAATGTTGATGGAATTTCTTGACTGTAAAACGCAAAATCTTCTGCAGTCATACGCATTTCCAAATCAACAACATTGTCTTTGCCCAAATATTCCTGTGCTGCTTCTT
>JACFNJ010000178.1 GCA_019454865.1 Bacteroidia bacterium | reverse complement strand
AGGGTCTTGAAAGTGCCATTTCAACAACACATTAACCTCTTGTGTGGAAGGCAAACGCCATTGTTTTCCATTTACACCATCATAACAAACAAGCATATAAAATAATGCGCGTGCAAGATCGCCTTTTTGGTCATCGCGTGGTTCATATACAGTTTTGCCTTCTGCATCTATGCCTAACTTTCCTTTTCCGGTAGGTGATACATAAGTTACCTGTTGAACTTCACCAAAAGGATAGTTACTTCTTTTTGCGTTAGCTATTATTTGATTTGCAGGAAACAAATTATGCATATCGTTATACTCCGGAAATTCTTTTCCGTTTGAAGCATTGGGCCAATTGCCACCGGTGTTTGATGGCATCCAGCTTTGTGCAAAGGTGTGTTCACGTGTTAGTTGTCCTTTGCTTCCAACTGTTCCTGTCCACCAAGTAAATGGCTCATCATAAACAAAAGCCGAATCGGTATAAACACAATTCACCACTTTTTTGCCTCCGGATGTATCTCTGGTCAAATAATTATTAACCATTACCGATAGGTAATTGCTATAAAAAACAGTATCGTGATTTATAATTTTATTGTGTAATTGGGTTACAAAATTTGAGTTTAATGTATCAATACCTGCATAGTAATTTCCAACCTGACCATTTAATGTAGTAACAGTTGCTGATGGAGCATTTACAGTATTGTAATTTTCGTATCCGGCATAGCCGTTAAATGCAAAAACTGTAAATGTATATTGCGTATTAGCCATTATATAAGTAGGGCGTATAGATGCGGTATCACTACCAACATAAGCAACTTGTGATGTGCCTATATAGTCTCCTTTTTTATATGTTACCCCATTGGCTGGCATATCTGTAATTGCATTTCCTGCTTTACGCAAAACCAAATAACTTTCAGTGTTTGCTTTAGAATAATCAATTTGTAGTTTATGTGTTTTAACATTTGAAACACTAATGCTTGCAACTTGTGCAGGAGATGTGGCATATAATCCACCTATTGCATACAAATTAATTCTGTACGGATTATTTTCAGGTGAATTATTATAAACGCTTACTGTGGCAAAATGCGAACCACTGTCAGTTGGCGCAAAATGCACCGAAAATGTATCCGAGGCAGTTGCAGCAATTGCTTGTGCAAAATTCCCAATACTAAATTTTCCGGCATGTTGTCCGCTAATAATAATACTATCAATTTTCAGGGTATCAACTGTACCTATGTTTTCAATAGTAAAACTTTTACTTGAACTATTACCAAATAAAAATGTAGAATTATCTAAAATAGTGTTAGTGCCATTTTTAATTAATGGGGTGCCAACAGTAGGCGCAGGAGCTGAATTAACTGTGATTAAATCAATAGCTATGTTACCACCACCGGTTGCATCACCCTTCAGTTTATTGGTATAATAAAAACGTACCCAACGTGTGCTACTTTTTAATGTATCCGTGATCATTGGATTATTAAAATTAGTTGCAGATGTGGTTGTAGATGTATAACTATGTATTGTTGTCCAATTTAATCCATCATCACTTTCTTGCACATCAAATTGCCCTGTCCATGGTTTTCCGGCATTTTGCGGACTAATATAATATGTTAAAACTCCAGGTTTTTCGGAGAAGTTTATAGTAATATTTTCTCCTGTAGCATCTAATCGAGCAGATAAGGCATCCCCCTTACCAAATGCATAAGTTAAGTTCCCATTGGTACCCACATTATATTGCCATCCGGTAGGAGGGGTTGAAACACCCGGTGTAGTAAATCCCCAGCTTGTTGGCAATACCGCTTGTGCAAATGCCATTACCGGAAATAACAAAGTAATTAATAATGTTTTTTTCATGTATTACGATTTAATGTTTTGCAATGTAAAGTAAATGAACGGAAAAACTATTTCATAGAATTTAATTTTCTTACCGGAAATATTATGTTTAGTGAAAAAATAAGGGCAAATTTGCATTCCATAAAAATTACCAACATCGTGACTGAACAAGTAAGTACTAAACAAATAGCAACCGTAGAACAAGCAAAACAATTAGGACTGTTAGCGGAGGAGTTTGAAAAAATAAAAGAAATTCTTGGACGTACTCCAAACTTTACCGAACTAAGTATTTTTTCGGTAATGTGGAGTGAGCATTGCTCCTATAAAAACAGTATAGTTTGGCTAAAAACATTGCCACGCGATGGAAAAAACATGCTGGCAAAAGCCGGTGAAGAAAATGCAGGATTAATTGATATTGGCGATGGATTAGCATGTGCTTTTAAAATTGAATCACACAATCATCCAAGTGCATTAGAACCTTTTCAAGGTGCAGCTACCGGTGTTGGCGGAATTAACAGAGATATCTTTAGTATGGGCGCACGCCCTATAGCACAACTTAACAGTTTGCGCTTTGGTAATATCGAAAATGAACGAACAAAATGGTTGGTTCGCGGTGTTGTTAAAGGTATTAGCAGCTATGGAAATGCATTTGGAATACCTACCGTAGGCGGAGAAGTATATTTTGACGATTGCTATCAAATAAATCCTTTAGTAAATGCAATGAGCGTGGGCATTACACGCGTTGGTAAAACGGTAAGTGCTGTTGCAGACGGAATAGGAAATGCTGTTTATATTTATGGTTCATCTACAGGAAAAGACGGCATACATGGAGCTGCTTTTGCATCAAAAGATATAACGGAAGATTCAGTTAAAGATTTACCATCGGTACAAGTGGGTGATCCATTTTGGGAGAAACTAATATTAGAAGCCACCATGGAACTAATTGAAACCGGAGGAGTAATTGGTATGCAAGACATGGGTGCAGCCGGTATAACATGTTCAACAAGTGAAATGAGTGCAAAAAGCAAAACCGGTATGAAAGTGTGGTTAGATAAAGTTCCATTAAGGCAAGCAGACATGAAAGACTGGGAGATTCTACTTTCTGAATCACAAGAACGCATGCTTGTAGTAGTTAAAAAAGGTTTTGAAAAACAATTTGAACAAATATTTGAAAAATGGGATTTGACTTATGCCCCAATAGGTGAAGTAACAGATACCGGACGGGTGCAATATTATATGCACAATGAATTAGTTGCTGATATACCAAGCGAAAGTTTAGTATTAGGAGGAGGTGCACCTGTATATCATAGAGAGTACACCGAACCAAAATACTTTGCTGAAATTGCAAAATTTGATATAAATACCATTACTGATTGCAGTTACACGGAGGCTATTGAAATTGCAAAAAAATTAGCTGCACATCCTAATATTGCCAGCAAACATTGGGTGTATAACCAATACGATTCCATGGTTGGTACAATAAATCAAACCACCAATGCACCAAGTGATGCAGGTGTAGTTAAAATAAAAAATACCGATAAATCACTTGCAATGACTACCGATTGCAACAGCCGTTATGTACATGCCAATCCTTTTGTTGGAGGAATGATAGCTGTGAGTGAGGCTGCACGTAACTTAGTATGTAGCGGTGCAGAACCTGCCGCAGTTACAAATTGCCTAAATTTTGGTAATCCTTACAATACGGAAGTTTATTACCAATTTGTACATGCAATAAAAGGTATGGGTGAAGCATGTAAAAAATTTGATACTCCGGTTACCGGTGGCAATGTAAGTTTTTACAACCAAAGCAGTGATAACGATGCTGTGTTTCCAACTCCTACAATTGGAATGGTTGGATTAATACGAAACGGAAAGAAACATACTACACTTGATTTTAAAAATGATGGCGATTGCATAATCTTAGTAGGTAAATCAAAAAATGATATTGGTTCATCCCAATACTTGGTATCACAGCGTGGGGTTAATATTTCACCTGTACCTGCTTTTGACTTAGATGAAGAATACAATGTACAACAAGCAGTAAGTAAATTAATAGCCAACGATTTGGTACAATCTGCACATGACTGTAGCGAAGGTGGATTATTTGTTAGTTTATTAGAGAGTGCAATGGTTAAAAATCTTGGATTTAACATTCGTAAATCAAATAAATCCATACGTAACGATGCATTTTTATTTGGTGAAGCACAAAGCAGAATTGTAATATCCGTAACTGCACTAAACCAAAGTAAAGTAGAAGATATACTAAAGTCGGAGGGTATTGCCTACGAAAATTTAGGAATTGTTACCAGTGGTATTATTACCGTTGATACACATAAATTTGGTTCAATTACTGATTTTGCAACTTTGCATCAAACGGCATTAGAAAAGCATCTTGCTTAAAAACCTTAAGTAATTATTCCGTTTACACTAAGTTAAGCTGTTCAGCTTCTTTTTGTAATTTAACTTTATCAATTGGTACTACACCAACTTCTTCGCATACCAAACCACCTGCAAGATTTGCCAATTGTGCTGTTGTTTTAATATCAAGTTTAAGTGCAAAACACAATGCAGCCACACTAATTACGGTATCACCGGCACCACTTACATCTGCTATTTTGCGGTAGTGAGCAGGTATATAATGAAACTCTTTACCATCGGTAATTAACACTCCCTTTTCACTCATTGTAATCATTGTATTTCGCAATTGCATTTTTTGCATCAATGTTTTTATAACTTCTTCCAATGCTGCTCTATCCTCTACATTAAAATCTACTTTCAATCCTTCCTTTAATTCTTTTAGATTAGGCTTAAATAAATCTACCCCAATAAATT
>JACFNJ010000177.1 GCA_019454865.1 Bacteroidia bacterium | reverse complement strand
GTTTTGATACAATTATTGAGAAAGGTATATACCATACTAAACTAATTGTACATGACAGTACTACATGTAATCAATCCGACACCATGGAGCGACCATATTTTGTTTTTAAAGAATTGTATCCAACATTTACAAGTGAAATTGATTCGTGTGGTTTTACTGTAAAATTTACCAATACCACTCCTAATTCTTACAACGATAGTGTGCCGTATTTCTGGGATTTTGGTGATAGCACGTTTGGCTTTGATAAATCTCCAATACATAATTACTCCGATTCTGGCTGGTATAATGTTACACTAACTGCTAACAAAAATCTTAGTTGCCAAGTAAGCAAAACAGAACAAATACGATTAGACTTAAGAAATACTGTATTAATTGCAAAAGCCAATTTAATTACAAATCCTATTTGTGCACCAACATCAATAACAATTGAAAATAACAGCATTAATGCTCATAAATGGTATTGGTTAGTAAACAATAACATTAAAGACAGTGTAAATTATAACTTTACTGACAGTATTAATACAACACAACCTTACGATTTAAAGCTTATTGTATATAACGAAACTGCTTGTAAAAAAATGGATACACTTGCTATTCCAATAAATATTTTTGAGAAAACAAAGGCGGCATTTGAGGTAGAAAGAAGTAAGTGTTCACCCTATATTAATATAAAAAACACAACTGAAAATACAACTCTTGCAACTACCTATCTTTGGCTTTTTAGCGATAGTACAAATTCTACGGATAAAGAACCATCGGTTTCGTTTAGTAAAGACACTTTAATTACCATTACACTCATTACAAACAGCGGTACACCTTGTGCTGATACTGCAACTCAAACAATAAACTACAAAGCAAATGCGCATGTACTAAATGTAGAAATGCAAATTAGTGATAGTATTCTTTGCATTCCTAAAGCTATAAGTGCAAATGCAGTTACAACAAATGGAGAAAAATTTCAATGGTATTGGAATAATAATTTGGTAGATACTTCAACAAATTTTATTGACACAATTTATACTGCCGGAACCTATACCTTACAACTTATAGTAATAGATACGAATACCTGTATAGGTGCTGATACCATTACAAAAACAATTATTGCAAACGACTTCACCGATGCTTCTTTTGTTTTACAACGTGATAGTTGTTCAATGGATGTTACCCTTATAAATACTAGTAAAAACTTAACTGTGAAAAGATTTTGGGATTTAGGAGATGGACAAACCGACTCAAGCAATACAGTTAAACACCAATACCCAAAAACAGATTATTACAAAATAAAACTTATTACCTCACCGGGAACATTTTGTGCTGACACAGCCGAACAAATTCACTTTATAGATGGTGACACATCCAAAGAAGTATTTATACCCAATGTATTTACACCAAACAATGATGGAATTAACGATTGCTATAAAATAAACGGTATAAATGTAAAATGTGATGAGTTTGAAATTATAATATACAATCGCTGGGGTAATCCGGTATTTGAAAGCAAAGATGGCAATACATGCTGGAATGGCACAACTCAGGATGGTTCTGCTGCTGATGAAGGAACATATTATTATGTTGTAAAAATTAAAAAGAAAAATGGTTACAAAAAGTATGACCGGGGTACAATTACTCTGATTAGAAACTCTAATTAATACATATTTATAACCGAAGCTAACCAATGAAAAACACGTTTGCCGATAACGTAATTCATTTTAATAAAAACTTACATTTTACGGATAAACTTCCTAAAGGATTTGGGGTTTTAAATCCATACATTGAAAATGAGGAAACCATGCATACCATGCAGCAATTTTATCATAAATTTTATGCAGATAACAAGGTACGTAAATTTATTATTGGTATAAATCCAAGCAGACATGGAGCAGGTGTTACCGGTGTGCCTTTTACAGATACCAAAAGATTAGAAAGCGATTGTGGAATAAAAATGAAATCAGCTTATTCACATGAGGTATCGTCAGTATTTATGTATGACATGATAAAAGAATATGGTGGGGTCGAGAAGTTTTATAAGGATATTTACATCAACTCACCTTTTCCATTAGCTATTGTAAGGAAAAACTCTTCAGGTCATTGGCTTAATGCAAATTATTACGATACACCCGAATTGTATTTTGCAGTTAAAAAATTTATGCACTATACCCTAAAACAACATTTCAATTTTGGGCTGCATGATTCCTTGGTATATGTGCTTGGTAAGAAAAATGCAAAATTCATTGCAGAAATTAATTCAGAGTTAAAGTTGTTTAAACGAATAGAAGTTTTAGAGCATCCGCGATATATACAGCAATATAAATCCAAAGAAAAACAATTGTATATAGATAAATATTTGATAGCACTAAGTAAAAACGACTAAAAAAGAATTAACATTCATGAAAATACTCAAAATACATTTTTGCAAATACCTGTTTTTCTCTTAGGTTTGAAATCTGTGGATGTACAATTTCACACTTATTAGAAATGGCAAATAAAATAAAACTACATATTGTTGGTTTAAGTTCAGGGCAAACAAGTGGCTCATACACCTTAATATTAGGTGAAGATAACGGTAGGCGTAAACTACCCATTATTATTGGCAGTTTTGAAGCACAAGCAATTGCAATTGAAATTGAAAAGATTGTACCATTCCGCCCAATGACACATGATTTGTTTGTAAATTTTTGCCGTAGTTTTCATGTTGAGATATTAGAAATATTAATATACAATATGGTAGATGGGGTGTTTCATGCAAAATTAATATGTGAATACGAAGGAGAAATACGAGAAATAGATGCAAGAACAAGCGACTCAATAGCACTTGCTGTTAGATTTAAATGTCCAATATATACATACGAAAACATTATGACCGAAGCCGGTATGATATTTAATGAAGACCTTACAGAAGACGACATGTTTAATGAATATCAAACTAAAGAAACCAAATTATCAGGAAACGAACTTAGCAAACTTTCTATAGAAGAATTAGAATACCAACTAAAGGAAGCACTGAATATTGAAGACTACCAAAAAGCAGCATTAGTAAGGGATGAATTAAATAAACGAAAAAAATAACTGCAAAATTAATGGAAAGATATACCGGAATAATAGGAATAATAGTAGTACTAGGATTAGCCTTTTTATTTTCAAATAATCGTAAAGCAATTAACTACCGGGTTGTACTAAGCGGTCTTGGAATACAATTGGCTTTGGCTTTATTCATCTTAAAAACCTCAGCCGGACAATCCTTATTTGCTTGGCTTGGTAATGTAATTAAGAAACTTTTAGAAAAAGCAGATGCAGGAGGTGAATTTGTTTTTGGCGGATTAATGAAACCGGAATTATTAAAACCGCTTTTAGGAGATGCGTACAGTTATCTTTTTATTTTTAAGATAATGCCTGCAATTATTTTTGTGGCAGTACTAGTAAATATCGCCTATCACATAGGCTTAATGCAAATTGTTGTTTCATTTTTCGCACGTATTGTTCACTTTTTGATGCGCGTAAGCGGTAGCGAAGCTCTTAGTAATATTGCAAGTGCATTTGTGGGTCAAGTTGAAGCACAAATAATGATAAAACCCTACTTAGCAACAATGACCAAAAGTGAACTATTAGCAAGTATGAGTGGAAGTATGGCGTGTATTGCCGGTGGTGTAATGGCTGTTTATATTTCAATGGGAATACCTGCTCCGTATTTATTAGCTGCAAGCATAATGGCAGCTCCGGCTGCTTTAGTAATATCAAAAATTGTTTGGCCAGAAACAGAAGAATCTCCAACTAAAGGAGAAGTAAAATTAGAAGTAAAAAAAGAACATGCAAATTTATTGGATGCGATTTCGCATGGTGCAGGCGATGGGCTTAAAGTATCCTTAAATGTAATGGCGATGCTAATTGGGTTTATTGCACTAATTGCTCTAATTGACTCCGGATTAGCCAAGCTTGCAGAGATTCCAAACTTATGGGCTGCATCAGGTGATACCTTAATTAATGGAAAAGAATTAATAAGTTTAAACAAAATTTTCGGGACAGTATTTGCTGCTTTTGCTTGGGTAATGGGAGTTCCGGCATCTGATATTACAACAGTTGGTTCTTTAATGGGTACTAAATTAGTTATTAATGAATTTGTAGCATACTCGCAACTTACTCCTATGCTTACCAATGGAGTATTACAACATAAAAGTATAGTAATTGCAAGTTTTGCATTGTGTGGTTTTGCAAATTTCAGTTCTATTGCAATTCAAGTAGGTGGCATAGGCGAGCTTGCTCCAAGCAGAAGGGCTGATTTGGCTAAGTTGGGATTTAAAGCATTATTTTGCGGTACGCTTGCTTCATACCTATCTGCTACAATTGCCGGGATAATGATGTAACCTGATATAAAAAAAGCTGTCCAAAATAGACAGCTTAACTTTTATTAAGTTATTTAGAACTTATTACCTTCTATTCTTCTCAATAAGTTTATACAATTCGTCAAGTTTAGGTGTTAAGATGATTTCTGTACGTCTGTTTTTAGCACGACCTTCAACTGTTTCATTGCTTGCTTTCGGGTAGTACTCCCCTCTTCCTGCTGCTTCTAATCGTTTAGGATTTACTCCATGCGCATCACTCAATAATCTAACAATACTAAGTGCTCTATCAGCGCTTAATGCCCAATTGTCTTCATACTTTGCTGTTTTAATTGGTATATTATCGGTATGTCCCTCTATCAATACATCAATATCCGAAT
>JACFNJ010000176.1 GCA_019454865.1 Bacteroidia bacterium | reverse complement strand
GGAGTTTTATCTATGCTTAATGTTTTATTATTGATAATACCTCTTGTAAGTATAATTTTTTCTACCATATATACCTATAACAGCTCTGAGTATATTGACCTATTAGTAAGTCAGCCGGTAAAGCGCAGTATGGTTTGGCTAGGTTTATATATTGGATTAATTAGTGCATTATCAATTGCATTTTTTATAGGGGCAGGTATCCCAATATTAATTTTTGCTCCCGGCAATATTTCATACATGCTTGCTTTGGTAGGCATTTTGATAACTATTGTTTTTATTTCAATTGCCTTACTTAGCTCTGTTTCAACACGGGATAAGGCAAAAGGAATAGGCACATCCATTTTAATTTGGCTCTTCTTTAGTATGCTGTTTGATGGTATTGTGCTGTTTTTGTTGTTTCAGTTTGCCGAGTATCCAATAGAACATGCAATGGTTGCAATTACGTTTTTAAGTCCTATAGATATTGCACGAATATTGTTGCTTATGCAGTTAGATATTTCAGCACTATTGGGTTATACGGGTGCAATATTTAGGGAGTTTTTTGGCACACAATTAGGGATACTAATAGCAATGCTTGCAATGCTATTGTGGGCAGTAATTCCTTTTCTTATTTCGCTTCAAAAATTTAACAAGAAAGATTTATAATAAACTAATATTCTAACAATGGCTAAAGAAATTAACTCGAGAGAAGATATAGAAAAAATGGTTGATTTGTTTTATGAAGAATTGTTAAAGGAACAAGTAATAGCCTCATTTTTTACCAACACCAATTGGGAGCATCATAAAAAAGTTATGTCTGATTTTTGGGAAAATATTATTTTCTATTCGGGCACTTTTGGTGGAAATCCAATGGCAAAGCATTTAGAACTGAAAAAACGCATTCCATTTAACAAGCAGCATTTTAAAAAATGGTTGCAAGTATTTGAACGAGTAATTAATAAAAACTTTACCGGGAAAAATGCTGAGATTGCAATTATAAAAGCCAAAGAGATAGGAAAAATAATGGTCTCTTTTTTAGTTAAATAATTATTTTGTTTAATCGAATTATTTAAATTCTTTTACTGTTTTGCTTACAGTATTTACAACATTATCTACATTTATTTCTAGACCTTCTTCTTGCGAAACCATTACACCTTTTGGGTTAAAAATAGTTATGATATTTGAATGTGAAAAATCAATAGGAGATATTTTTTTGTATTTCATTGACAGCACATTTGCAAACTCTTGAGTAGCTTCTTCATTAGAAGATAGAAAGATCCATTGAGGCTCTTCCATTTTATTAGTTTTTGCAAATTCTTTTAAGTGTTCGGGTGTGTCTGTTTCCGGATCAATAGAAACCAATACAAGCGAAACTTTTTCAATATCTTTTCTACTTATTTTGGATTCAATTGTTTTCATTTTTGCAACTAAAATTGGGCAAGCAGATTTGCATGAAGTATAAATCATTACTACCACCAGAGTTTTGCCTTGAAGGTTTTTGAATTGTAATGAGTCACCATTTTGATTATGCCAAACAGTAGAAAGATTAAAAATTGAATTACCTGACATATTTTGTTCAACTGGTTGCTGCTTGTTTTCAGTGCAAGAAGTAATTATTAATAAAGCAACTGAAAATATTAATAGAAGATATTTTTTCATTTAGTTAGTTATTAAAGTATCCTTAGCACATCTGAAACCAAGATTAGCAATGGTATAATTTGCTTTAATTGCAGTGCGCATGCTATATCGCATATATGCTGCGTAATTTAGTACATCAGTTGCGCTTGTTGCGCCACCGGCACAAAATAATCCTTTGTCATCATACTCACCCGCACGCGAATCACCCGTAGTAAGTGCTGAATTAAAATCATCTGTCCATTCCCAAATTAAATCAAAGACGTTATATACTCCCCAATAGTTGGGTTTACTTTGTTTTACTTTTTTGTATTGTCTATCTTTTTCTAAATATAAATCCAATATTGCATCAGAGTAGGATGGCTTGTTCCTTGCATTAGGTGTATCAGTGTCTGCCATAGCTACAAATTCCCACTCATCTAAAGTAGGCAAACGCTTGCCAATGCTTTTTGCAAAAGCTTTAGCAGCAAACCATGAAACAAAACAAACCGGAGCTTCGGGGTCAGCATTTAAAGGTAATTCCGTGTCCGATTTCCAATCTTTTAAATAAGCTGCATCAACAAATATTTTTTTAACGCTTGAGCGTTGCCACTGAGGATTTGCTTTTACAAATGCTAAAAATTCAGCATTAGTAACTGGTCGTTCATCAATTAAAAATGGTTTAACATCTACTAGTATTGTGTCTGAACCATAAAAAGGTTTATATAATCCTCCTTTGATATAAACCATCTTTACATCTGTGGATGAAAAGCTATTGATTTCAGTGTTATGAGCATGTACATTTTCGCTATTGGTTTCAATATTTTCTGCACTTTTGGTACACGAAAACACGAAAAACATAATCAAGCAAAAAGTTAATAATCTGTACATGCTCAACAATACTGAAAATATTAAATAAAAACTATTCTTTAACCAAAGTGTTAGCTTTAAACACTTTTGGATTTGGCTCACCGGTTACTTTTAATTTACCAATACAACCTTTGTTAAATGCTCTTGATAAAGAGTGATCCACTAATACATATTCTCCCGGAACATCCACTTTAAATTCAACTATTGCTGAACCACCGGCAGGTATCATCGTTGTTTGAATGTTGTGTGAAATTGTACTTCCCCCTTCTAAATATACATTGTCAAAAATTTCACCAATAACGTGGAATGATGATGTTAAGTTTGGTCCGCCATTACCTACAAATAATCGCACAGTTTCGCCAACTTTTGCTTCAATCATATTAGCTCCTAACAAGGAACCTTTTTTACCATTGAATAAAACATAATCCGGATTTTCTGCTACTGCTTTGTCATTATCAAATTCCATTAACCCTTTTTTAGAAGAAGCCTTTGTATAAAAATCGCCTTGCATGATGTAGTACTCTCTATCTACTTTAGGTAATCCTCCGGCAGGCTCTACTAATATTAATCCATACATGCCGTTTCCTATGTGCATAGGCACTGGAGGTGCAGCACAATGGTAAACATAAAGACCTGGATTAATTGCCTTAAATGTGAAAGACGTTTCTTTACCCGGTGCTGAAGTTGTAGCAGCTGCTCCTCCACCCGGTCCGGTTACTGCATGCAAGTCAATATTATGTGGTAACACACTGTTTTCAGCATTCTTTAAAAACAATTCTACTTCGTCTCCTTCTCTTACGCGAATAAAGCTACCAGGAACAGTATTGTTGAAAGTCCAAAAAGTATATTTGGTACTGTCTGCAATTGTTCCTTCAATTTCTGTTGTTTCTAATTTTACAATCCATTTTTTAGGCCCTCTGTTTCCTACGGGTGCAGGTACATTAGGCGCACCGGTTACTTCAGCCATTTCGGGTTCTCCTTCGGCTACCATGTCTATTGGTGATTGTGTTGTTGAAGTTGTTTTTGTGCCTTCGTTTGTGTTGCAACTCATTAACAGCGACACTACTGCTGTTGCTGCTAAAAGCATAAAGTTTTTAGTATTCATAATTATTTATTTAAGTGTTTAAAAATTTGATATTAACATTGTTGGTGATACATTTATAGATAGCCAAAACCATTGTTGGTATGCAATGTCTTTACTATCAATTATTGATTGAGTTGTTGTGTTGGTTGCTATATTTCCTTTTAAAAAAGCAGTTGTATTATTGCTTAAATAGAATGAATAACCACCTACTATACTTGCAAATTTGTTAATTTTATAGGTTACAGTTACATCACACTCTTGTCCTAAATTTTTAGAATAATTGTAACCGACATCTGTTATATTGTTAGGTGTAAAAAATTGATGAAACACAATTTGCAATGTGGTGTTTGGAAGTTTATGTGCAAATTTAATATAATTATCAGAAAGCCCTGCTCCTTTGTGTGGATTTCCTACAAAATAATAATCCATTGCTCCATAAAATTTATGTCCGGTATGAAAATAAGGGTTAAATGCCTTGTTTTCTGTTAAAGTTTTTCCTACATCATTTCCACTTACGTAGTCAGTTCCTAAACCTATTGTAGTTTTTTTATCAAAGGTATAACCTATTGCTGCTGCTGCTAAAAATGCCTGTGTATTCACACCTGCATTGTTTTTTCCGGTTTGATAATATCCTGTAATATTCCAATCAATTCTATCATTTTTATAAAAATAGTTACCTCCAAATGTTTGTGAGAAATGTGTGGCAGTATCTTTTGTAGTAGTTAATGCATTCTGAAATCCAAGATTAGTTCCAAGTAATGTAAGTTTTGAGTTATCAGTAATTGGTATATTAAACCACAATGTTTGCATCCACTTATAAGGTAATGCATCGGATGTACTGTATAAGCTACCAGTTGTATTGCTCAGGTTATTACCATATAGCATTTTATAGTTTTGATTAAATGCAAAAAAACTTCTTAACTCAAATTTGTTTCTAATAAAATTTATAGAAAGTGCATCGTGAGTACGCCCTCCCTGTGCCCAATCTAATTCGCCAAAAATTCTCTCATCATCTAATGAAATTACTTGACGACCCGCTTTAATATTCCAATTATCTGCTAATTTTATTTTACTCCAAGCTTCAAAAATTGCTATTTTACTTCCACTGTTTTCTGCTCCTTGTACCATATTTGCTTGCCCCCATATTCCTACACTTTGTGGAGCTACATAAAAGGTAAGT
>JACFNJ010000175.1 GCA_019454865.1 Bacteroidia bacterium | reverse complement strand
AGTATAACTTTCCGTCTTTAATATAGAATCCTTTGTCTATTTCAACTTTGTTAAAAAGTTCTTTTAAATCATCATACGCATTACAAACTGTTCCTTCATCGCATTTTCCAAATACACAATTTATTTTACACCCCACTTTTCTAAGCCACCAATGAAATGCGTGTTTCTTTATTTTATAGTTCTTATCTAAGTCTTTACTATGACTTGATGCATTATTAGCAATATTAATATCCCCCATCACAATACATACATATACTTTTCCATTTATTTGATCTATTGCTGCTCTTGCACCTATGTAGTATAAATCCGGTCTTAAGTATATTCTACGAATTGTAGTTCTATCTAATTTTTTAATAACTTTATTTTTAAGTTCTTCCAATCCATACTCTGTACCCCTACTATTTTTAATTTCTTGTGGTGCACCATTTTTAATCCCACCATAAAATGCAACTCTATTTGTCGCATCTATTTTTTTGCTTTCTTTCTGCACATTTGTTTCCTGATGAATAGTTGCACAATAATTAGCTTGGTCTTGTGCAGCATTATCTACAACCTCTCCAATAATCACTTCTTCAAGATTATTGCTTATTCGCTGTGAATTTATATGATTTAATATTAGGATATTTAATGAATCTATTTCAATATCCTGTGCTTTTAATAATCCTGAACTTAAAACTAGTAAGCAGGAAAGTAAAAAACTTAATATTTTCGATTTCAATAGTGATTAAATTTGGTACAATATACAAATTGTTTGGAAAATCAAAACAACAAATATCAACCGAAAATAAGAAACCGGTCATTTTTTATCGCAGATAATATACATATTTTTACAGCCTATTTAAAGTAATAAAAAAATGAAAGACATTTTAAGCAAATTGAAACTATCCGAGTTAAATAATGGTACTTCTACCGGACAACAATTTTTCGGATTAGATAGTGCAAAAATTAAAGAAATATTTTCACCTGTTGATGCAAAATTAATTGCCAAGGTTAAATATACAACCAAAGAGGAATATGAAAAGGTAATGAGCACAGCTAATGAAGCATTTAAAGTATGGCGAAAAGTACCTGCTCCAAAACGAGGTGAAATTATTAGACAATATGGAAATCTGCTACGTGAAAATAAAGAATACTTAGGAAAACTTGTAAGCTATGAAATGGGTAAAAGCCTGCAAGAAGGATTGGGCGAAGTACAGGAAATGATTGATATTTGCGATTTTGCAGTAGGATTATCGCGCCAATTATATGGCTTAACCATGCACAGCGAACGTACTGACCATCGTATGTACGAACAATGGCATCCACTTGGTATTATTGGAATTATTTCGGCCTTTAACTTTCCGGTTGCTGTATGGAGTTGGAATAGTATGATTGCTGCCGTTTGTGGTAATGTAAGTGTGTGGAAACCTTCTGAAAAAACTCCATTAAGTGCAATTGCTTGTATGCAATTAATGAGCAAAACACTAAAAGATAATAACTTACCTGAAGGGATTTTCAATTTGGTAATAGGCGACTATTTAGTTGGAGAATGGATGACAACTGATAAACGCATTCCACTAATTTCAGCAACAGGCTCTACACGCATGGGCAAAATTGTTGGCAAAACAGTAGGTGAACGACTTGGAAGAAGTTTGCTGGAGCTTGGTGGCAACAATGCAATAATTGTTTCGGAAAAAGCCAATCTTGATATGGCATTGCGTGCTATATTATTTGGTGCAGTAGGCACAGCAGGTCAGCGTTGCACAACTACACGAAGACTAATAATACATGAAAGTATTTATGACAAATTAAAATCATCATTACTTAAAGCGTACCAACAATTAACCATTGGAAATCCATTGGATAGTAAAAACCTTATTGGCCCGTTGATTGATAAAGATGCAGTAGCCAATTATATGGCAGCTATTGAAAAAGCAAAACAAGAGGGTGGAAATGTACTTTATGGAGGAGAAATACTTACAGGAAGCGAATATGAAAGTGGATGTTATGTTAAACCAACTTTAATAGAGGCTGAAAATCATTATACAATAGTACAACACGAAACATTTGCACCAATTTTATATTTATTAAAATACAACAATTTAGAAAACGCCATTGACATTCAAAATGGTGTAGCACAAGGTTTAAGTTCAGCAATATTTACTGACAATATGCACGAGGCTGAATTATTTTTGAGTGCAGCTGGAAGCGATTGCGGTATTGCAAATGTGAATATTGGAACAAGTGGAGCGGAAATAGGTGGTGCATTTGGTGGTGAAAAAGAAACAGGCGGTGGTAGAGAAAGTGGAAGCGATAGCTGGAAAGCCTACATGCGAAGACAAACCAATACAATAAATTATGGCAAAGAATTGCCTTTAGCTCAAGGTATTACATTTAATATTTAATTTTGGCAAAAGATTTGTAAGAATTAATTATGATTATTTCAACCATGAAAAATTATTTTTTAATTTTTATCTTTTTTATCAGCACTGCAATAGCAGAAAACACTCCCGATACTTTGATTTTTAATATTGGGGATACTAAATACAATTTAACTCCACGCACTAATAATTCGTTTACATACGGGGAGAAATTAAAGTTTAAAGTTTATTATGGTATTATCAATGGAGGAACTGCTGAATTAGAAATTGCTGATAAACCCAAGATAATAAATGGAAGAAACAGCTTTCATATAAAAATTTATGGAAAATCAACCGGAATTGTAGATGTAATGTTTCGTGTAAAAGACCAATTTGAATCATACTTGGATGAAGAATACTTAGTACCATGGAAAGCTACTAAAAATGTAAAAGAAGGGAATTACAAATCCATTGACCTCATTTTATTTGACCAATTAAATGGAATTGCGCATAGCAACGAAAAAGGGAAAATAGAAATTGCAGAATACACACAAGACGTAGCTTCTTGTTTATATTTTGCTCGTTCTACAGATATGAGCAATGCAAGACCAGGTGATGTATTTCCTGTTAACTTTTATTTAGATGGAAAGAACTATGGACTTCGATTTAAATATATAGGAACTGAAAATATTAAAACGGACTTGGGCACCTTCCGTACATTAAAAATAAAACCTCAACTTTTGGAAGGTAGAGTTTTTAAAGATAGTGAAGCCTTAACTTTATGGGTTACTGATGATGAAAACAAAATTCCAATACGTGCAGAGAGTGCAATATTTGTGGGTGCTGTAAAAATGGATTTAGTTGAATACAGTGGATTAAAAAATCCAATGAATGCAAAACTTCGATAACTATCAACTGAAATCTTTTGAAATAAAACAAGGGCAATTCTATATACGGGTTGCCCTTGTTTTTTTCAAGTAATTAAGTTGAATTCTACTTCAATAGGTTTTTCTATTATTTAACCAATTAGATGTTGAACTTTTATTTGTTGAGGAATTGTTTTGCTTACTTTCATTTTGAGTAAATAAAACAGCAGCAGCTAATGCAGCTACTTCACTGTTCTCACTTTCAGTTTTCAAGTCGGCCGGATTATAATGTTTTTCTATAAACTTTGTATCAAAGTTACCACTTACAAATGCATTGTGTTGCATTACATATTTCCCAAAGGGCAAAGTTGTTTCAATTCCTGTTATTCTATAATCATCAATAGCACGAATCATTCTTTGAATTGCTTCATTCCTGTCTTTTCCAAAAGTAATTAATTTGGCTATCATTGGGTCATAATGAATTGGTATTTCCATACCTTCTTCAAAACTATCATCAACACGCACACCATACCCTTGAGGTATTTTGTAAGATACTAATTTACCAATATCGGGTAAAAAATTATTCAATGGGTCTTCAGCACATACACGTAACTCCATAGCATGCCCGTGTATCTTTAAGTCATCTTGGGAATATCCTAGTTTTTCACCACGTGCAATACGTATTTGCTCCTTTACTAAATCCAAACCGGTTATTTGTTCGGTAACGGGATGCTCTACTTGTAAGCGTGTATTCATCTCTAAAAAGTAGAAATTTAATTGTTCATCCACTAAAAACTCTACCGTACCGGCTCCGGTATAATTACAAGCTTTAGCTACATTTACAGCAGCTTCACCCATTGCTTTTCTAATTGCAGGAGTTAAACAACTAGAAGGGGCTTCTTCAACTAATTTTTGATGCCTACGTTGTATGCTACATTCTCGTTCAAAAAGATAAACTATGTTACCATAATTATCACCCAATATTTGAATTTCAATATGTTTAGGTGATGCTACGTATTTTTCGATAAACACTGCATCATCTCCAAATGCAGACATAGCCTCGCTCTGAGCAATCTTTATCTGCTCTTCGAACTCCGATTCAGCATTAACTACACGCATACCTTTTCCACCTCCGCCTGCAGATGCTTTTATTAATACCGGATACCCAATTGAAGCTGCAATTTTTTTCCCTTCATTTATATCGCGCAATGCTTCTTTAGTGCCTGGCACCATCGGTACATTAAATTTTTCTACAGCTTGTTTTGCACCAATTTTACTACCCATAGTGCGCATTGCATCACCACTTGGACCTATAAATTGTAATCCTGCTTGTTTAACTTTATCAGCAAATACAGCATTCTCACTTAAAAATCCATACCCGGGATGAATTGCGTCTACTCCTAATTTTTTACAAACATCTAAGATTGTATCCATCTTAAGGTATGATTGGGAAGATGGTGCTTCACCTATTCGTACAGCTTCATCTGCATATCTAACGTGTAACGCATTTCTATCTGCATCACTATATACAGCAACAGTTTTTATTCCCATCTCTTTAGCAGTACGCATCACACGTAATGCTATCTCACCTCGATTAGCAACTAAT
>JACFNJ010000174.1 GCA_019454865.1 Bacteroidia bacterium | reverse complement strand
CGAACTTTCACCTACTTTACCCGGTGCTGCTTCTATGTTCTGACTTCTAAGTGCATGCACTATTTCATCCGATGAAACACCATATGCAGCAAGTTTTTCCGGCTTTAGCCATATTCGCATTGCATATTCACGTGTTCCCATCATTTGTATAAATCCAACTCCATCTATACGTTTCAACTCCGGTATAAGATTTATATCGGCAAAGTTGAAAATAAAACGTTCATCTACCGAAGTATCTTTTGAAAATAGATTAAGCGACATAAGAATACTGTTCACTTCCTTTTCTGTGGATACCCCAGCCTTTATTACCTCTTCTGGCAATTCGTCTAATACAGTACTTACTCGGTTTTGTACATTTACCGCAGCCAAATCAGGGTCAGTTCCTACCCTAAAATATATTTGAATAATACTAGTTCCATCATTACTTGAAACTGAGTTCATATACTGCATTCCCGGCACTCCATTTATGGCTCGCTCTAATGGGGTAACTACAGCCTTAGAACACACTTCGGCATTAGCACCTGTATATTTTGTAGTAACTGTAACAGCCGGAGGTGCAATATCCGGGTACAATGTAATGGGCAATTGGGTTAATGCCAATATACCAAGTAAAGTTATAAAAAGTGAAATAACCAGCGAAAGTACCGGTCTTTCGATAAACATCTTTAACATCGGCTATCCCTTTTTATTAAATGATTGAATGATTTTTGGTAATGAAATATATTCAGGTTTTATTTCTTGACCCTCTTTAACTAATTGAATTCCTTCATACAATATCTTCTCGCCTTCTTTTAAGCCGGATTGAATAATGTATAAATGTGGCATACGTTGAGCTATTTCAATGTTTCGCGATGAAATTCTGTTTTTATCATCCAACACGTACACATACATTTTGTCTTGAATTTCAAAAGTTACTTTTTGCGGAATTACTAATACCTGCTTATGTTTATAATACACCCTTACTTTACCACTTGCGCCATGCTTAATTAGTTTCCCTGAGTTTTTAAATCGTGCTCTAAAAGCGATAGTACCTGTTGCCGCATCTATTGCTCCTTCCATTGTTTCAATTATGCCTTCGTACTCATGTTTTTGCCCATCAGCTAATATTAAGCTCACATTTCGTGAAGCATTATCCGCATTTCGCATACGTTTTGCAAAGTTCAAATACTCCCTTTCGGAAACATCAAAATATGCATAAACTTCATCACTTGATGATATCAATGTAAGTAATGTACCTTCTTCAATTAAGCTACCCATTTTATTGGGGATTCGATTAATAATCCCATCAAACGGAGCGCGTATTTCAGTGTGTAATAACCGCACAGAGGCATGTGTTTGATGCGCCAAAGCTTCTTCCATTTTAGCTTTTTGAGCCTCAAGTCGGTTCTTTGCAAGCTCAAGTTCGGTTACAGAAACTATTTTGTTATTGGCTAATTGGGTTACATTTTTCAGCTCTAATTCAGCCGCTTTTAAATCAGCAAGTGCACTTTTGTATTGCGCTTTTGCTTTTGCCAATTCTTGTTGATACTCTTGACTGTTAATAGTAAACAATAATTGCCCTTTACTAACTTGTGCACCTTCATCAACCCAATTTTTTTCTAAATAGCCACTCACTCGAGCTCTAATTTCTACATTTTGAACTGCATGAATTTCTGTAACATAATCCGTAAAAGTAGTTGTATCCATTTTTACCACTTCGGTAACCGGAAAAATGTTTGCATTTTCATCTGCTTTTGGGTTGTCTGCACAACCCGTTATAATGGCTATACTAAATAAGCCTATACATATTTTTTTCAATAACATATTTGAGTTTTGATAAAATGTCGATACTCGACTAATAAAAAATGATACTACTCTTATAGGAAAAGAATAGTGATATCAAGGTAAGAAATAAAATTAGATTCTTGGAGGTTTAATCGGCAAGTTCTTGTCGTTATTACAATTAATTTTAGAGTTTTTTACTATTTGTAAATTAACTAATTCGTAATTACTAATACGTAATCCAACAAACATTACTTTAGTATCTACTTCCACATTATCATGCTCGGTTTCATCACACGAAACCACATTGTCGCAATCACTCCAAGCGTAAGTATTCTTTGAACCATAAGCATTTTTTGCAGTAACAATATTGCATAAAAACAAAGCAAGCAAAAGCAATATAGCCATACTTACGATAGAGAATGAATTGATTTTTTGGGGGAATGATAAATGCATTTTAATCAATAAAACTATCCCGGTACGCGAGTTAAGTATTTTTCTAAGTCTTTAATCTGCGAAACGATTTGTTCATTTTTCGGTTTGCAGTTTTTGGCACGTCTAAAAAACTCTTTTGCAGCCCTAAACTCTCTTTTATTCATGTATATCTGCACCATTCCAAGGTGTGCCATTGCTTCACTCTCCTTATCCGGAATACCTTTTGAAAGTGCCGCTTTTAAATATTTTTCTGCCTCTTTATAATTGCTTTTTTGCAAAGCCATTACACCCAACTGTAATTTATTTGAGCCTTCATTATCAACTAATGAACTACCTATCTCAGAACTTTTTTTCAAGTGTTTTTCAGCACTGTCAAAATCTTGTTTCATCATTGCTAAGTTTCCTTGTAAGGTAAAATAAGTACTACGTATCGGCTTAAAAAGTAAATTAGGAAACCAAATGCTCTTTAATATTTTTTCAACTTCTTCAATATTACCATTTTCCATTGGTTCTTGAACCAATCGCATTGGGCCAATAAAAAAATGAGTAAAAATAGCTATAAAAGCAATTGTATAAAAGATTATTGCAGCCCAAATATCACCAAAACTGGCAAAGTTAAGCGTCAAGCCTAATACCAACGACAGCAAACCTAACCACAAACGATACTTAATCAATAAGTTGTAAAATTTCATATTTTTTTGTGGTGCAAATGTAAGATATTTATGCAATTTTTAATACGGAATATACTATTTAGGTTTTATTAAGTTTTAATAAAAATAACAGCAATGACTTTCTAAACAGAAACCGGATTAATTTCAGATTATATAAACCTATTTACAAAAACTTTTACTAATAGGCTATTTTTATCAAATATATTACACTCTGATTATTAGAATATAACAACAAAACAATGCTTCACAAGAGGAAATAAATTTGCAATAATTTTAGATTTAATAAATTTTATGTGTAGTTTTACTTTAAATTTCACAAAAAACACACAAATTATATGTGTCAGTTAATTATTGGACATGTCTCTGAAAACTCAGCAAAAATTTGGGTACGAGGCATTGTAAATAACGAAAGTACAACAACTTTAACCGCACAAATCACCCTAAGAAGTGATTTTCAAACTATTACTCAAAATTTAACCATTTATAAACATGAGAATTTTATAGGTGTACATGAATTTGAAGAGTTAAATCCATCCGATAGCGGACTTTTACGGCTTTTATATACCGTAGAAGTTATTATAAAAGATATTGCGGGCGTACCTATTAATCGCTCAAACAGAGGAAGTTTTAATACTGTTCCACGAGTAAATTACCCTACTTCCTTTATTTTAGGAAGCAATTTCATGCAACGTAATGAAAAGGATGGAAAAAGAGTATTTAACATTTTAAATAATATAAGAAAAATAGACAAGCCGGCATTTATGTTACATGCAGGAAATCAAATATATATTGATGCTCCTGCTACTAATACACCTATTCAATCCGACTCGTATGCCAATAAATATTTAGAAAATTGGAAAAGTAGAGAAGCAGCAGAATTTTTTGGCAGGTTATCTAACTACATGGCCATAAATGACCATGAATTGTATTACCGTTTTGCTAACGATGTAGAATATGATTTTAAAACTGCTTCCTATTATTTGCGTGAAGCACTTCCATCCTATCGCTCGTTTCAGCACAGTAAAAACCCAAACAATTACGGTGATAACAAGTATTATTACTCTTATAAATGTGCAGATAAGGCATTTTTTGTAATGGATACACGTATGGAACGTTTTCAATTTGTTAAGCAAAAGCAACAACGACAAATGCTTGGTGCTGAACAATTGGAAGCATTTAAATTGTGGTTAATTGAAAACAAAGATATTCCAAAGTTTGTTGTAAGCACTGTACCTTTTATTACTATTAAAGAAACTGACTACAGCGAATATTGGAGTGCAGAAGCATTTATTGAACAAAAAGAAGAAATTTTATCCTTTATTAAGCAAAACAAAATTGATAAATTGGTTTTTTTAACCGGACAAGGAAATGCAGCAATTCATAGTACGCTTACCTTAAAAACCGATTTACACGACTCCATAACGATACACGAGTTAATGACAGGCGCATTGTCGCATTACGATGTAGCCCTTGCTAATTATAATGATTTTGTATGGAAACAACACATCGTTAACATGAATTTAGAATATATGTATCGCATACAAAGTGGTGCCGGACAAACAGACCCAAGTGTAATGCTTATTAGTATTAAAAACAATACCGTAAATTACAAGGCATATACTACACGTGATGAAATTGGAGATGATGAATTACCAGCGGTAATGCTAAGCGGAAGTTTTGATTTGTAATTAAAACAATAATTTAAACCCATAAAAAAACACGAAGCGAATTTCACTTCGTGTTTTTTATTTTTATTAGAATTTACTACTTATTTAACACGTTCAACATACTCGCCTGTACGAGTATCTACTTTTACCTTATCACCCACGTTGGTAAACAAAGGAACCCTAACCTCAGCTCCATTATCTAATGTTGCAGGCTTTAATGTATTGGTAGCAGTATCGCCTTTTACACCGGGTTCAGTATATGTTACTTCTAAAATTACAAATGTAGGAGGCTCAACACCTATTGGTTCATCCCCTTCAAACGAAACCTTTACCATCATTTCTTCTTTTAAAAACCGTGCCTGATCGCCAAACATTATTTCACTAACCATTATCTGATCATACGTTTCGGTATCCATTAATACGAAGTTTGAACCATCTTTGTATAAATATTGCATTTCTTTGAATTCCACTCTTACTAAT
>JACFNJ010000173.1 GCA_019454865.1 Bacteroidia bacterium | reverse complement strand
TACTATTGAGCATTGGTATTACAATACCTTTTTCCCTAAATATGCAAAACTTGCAACTAAGCTTATCACCGTATCTAACTATACGAAACAAGATATTATTACCCAATACAATATTGACAGCAAAAAAATAGAAGTAATATACAATGCTCCAAGTGTAGGATTTAAACCAATTTCTATAACTGAAAAAAAAGAAATACAGAATAAGTTTGCATATGGGCAAGAATATTTTTGCTATGTAGGAGCATTGCATCCACGAAAAAATATAGAGAACTTATTACTAAGTTTTGATGTGTATAAAACAAAATTAAAGAACAACTTTAAATTGATAATAGTAGGCAGAAAAGCATGGAAAAGTAAAAAAATAGACGAGGTGTTTAAGAATATGACCTTTGCAAAAGATGTAATTTTTACAGGCAGATTAAACGAAGAAGAATTAAACAAAGTAACAGCATCGGCATTTGCAATGGTGTATATTCCGCTTTTTGAGGGTTTTGGATTGCCCATTGTAGAAGCAATGGCATGTGATGTTCCTATTATTTGCTCCAATGTTACATCAATGCCTGAGGTTGCTGGCGATGCTGCAATATTAGTTTCGCCAAATGATATCAATGAAATTTCACAAGCAATGATAAATCTCACGGAAAACACGGACTTGTATCAGCAAAAAAAACTTGCAAGTGCAGTAAGAAAAAAAGATTTTAGTTGGGATATTGCTGCTGCAAAAATGTGGAACACAATTGAACAAACATTAGAAAAACAAATTGAATAAAATAATAAACATGAAATCAGACAACGAAATCTCGCGTGAGGCCAAATTAAAGCCTATCCAAGAAATTGCAAATGGATTAAACATTTCAGAAGAAAATGTAATACCTTATGGTAAAACCAAAGCTAAAATTGATTTAAAAGTTTTAAATCCGGAGAAGATTAAACAAAGTAACTTAATTTTAGTATCAGCCATTTCACCTACAAAAGCCGGAGTAGGAAAAACCGTAACCACTGTAAGTGCTGCTTTAGGTTTAAATAAAATTGGCAAAAAAAGTATTTCGGTAACAAGAGAACCCTCATTAGGGCCTGTTTTTGGAATGAAAGGTGGTGCAGCCGGTGGAGGATATGCGCAAGTATTACCAATGGAAGATATTAACTTGCATTTTACCGGAGATTTTCATGCAATAACATCAGCTAACAATACCATAGCTGCATTATTAGACAATTATCAATACAATAACATTAATACGGATAAAGCATTAAAACAAATTGTATGGAAACGTGTATTAGATGTTAATGATAGAAGTTTACGTTTTGTAACAACAGGACTTGGAGGCAGAACAAACGGACTTCCACAGGAAGCAGGATTTGACATTACACCAGCTAGCGAAATTATGGCAGCATTGTGTTTAAGTGAAAACTTAGATGACCTACAAGAACGCATTGAAAAAATTACCTTAGGATATAAATTAGACAACTCACCATTTACAGTAAAAGATTTGGGTGTAGGAGGTGCAATTACATTACTATTAAAAGATGCTATAATGCCTAATCTGGTTCAAACAACCGAAAACACTCCGGCATTTATACATGGTGGACCATTTGCAAATATTGCACACGGATGCAATAGTGTAATAGCAACAAAAATGAGTATGAGTTGTGCAGAATATGTAGTTACCGAAGCCGGATTTGGTAGTGATTTGGGTGCTGAAAAGTTTTTAGATATTAAATGCAGAACAGCAGGAATTCAACCCAAAGCAACCGTGCTTGTAGCAACAACACAATCAATAAAAATGCATGCAGGCTTGGATGGAGATGACACAAAAAAACCAAATATGGAAGCTTTAAAAGCAGGATTAGTAAATATGCAAAGACATATTGAAAACATGCAGGGATTTGGTCAAAGCATAATTGTATCATTAAATAAATTTTATTTTGATGTACAGGAAGAAATTGACTTTTTAAGAACCTGGTGTGAAGAAAAAGGATGTGCTTATGCAGTAAATGAAGGATTTGTAAAAGGTGGTGAAGGAGCTGTTGAACTTGCCAAGAAAATAGTAGAAGTAACAGAAAACAATCCATCAAAACCAATACAATTTACCTACGAAACTACCGATAGCATTGAAACTAAAATTGAAAAAATTGCAACAAAAATATATCGTGCAGATAAGGTTGAATTTAGCAGTAAATGCAAAACTGTATTAAGCCGAATTAAGAAGAATAATCTTGAAAATTTGCCGGTATGTATTGCCAAAACGCAATACAGTTTTACGGATAATGCAGATGTTTACGGTGCACCAACAGGGCATACACTACACGTACAAGATCTTGTAATAAATACAGGTGCAGGATTTGTAATAGCTGTATGTGGCGATATAATGCGCATGCCGGGATTACCAAAAGTACCTGCAGCTAACGGAATGAAATTCACAAATGGAATTATTGAAGGATTAAGTTAATTGTAAACCTATAAATTTTAAAAATATGTTAATACCTAAAAAAGTAGAAGCTGCTTTAAATGCGCATCTAACACTTGAAATGGCTGCTTTATACCACTATTTAGCTGTAGCATCGTGGTGTGATAGTAAAGGATATGAAGGTTCAGCAAGTTTTTATTACAAACAAAGTGCTGAGGAACAAACACACTTTATGAAATTTTTTAATTACATAAACCAAGTTGGTGGGCATGCTGAAGTGCCTGAATTGAAAAAGCCTACAAGCACATTCAAAAGCATACTTGAAACATGTAAAAAATCGTTAGAAGCAGAACAAAAAGTTACGCAATCTGTATATAAACTATTAGACATTGCAGCTAAAGAAAAAGATCACGCTACACAAGCATTCTTAAACTATTTTGTTGATGAGCAATTGGAAGAGGAAATGCAATTTAGCAGATTAATAAGTAAAATTGAACTAATTGGCAGCGGTCCACAGGCACTTTATTACATTGATAAAGAAATAGAAAAATTAGCTACTGCACAAGCAGGTGCCAATACTAAGTAAATACAACTGTAAATAGTGCTTAAAAAGTATTACGATAATAATAAAATTGAAGCAGGATGTGATGAAGCGGGACGTGGCTGTTTAGCCGGTCCCGTTTTTGCTGCTGCGGTAATACTTGATAATAGTAATCCAATAAAAGGATTAAACGATTCGAAAAAATTAAATGCAAAGCAACGTAATGAATTACGTATAGAGATAGAAGAGAGAGCTTTAAGTTATGCTGTAGCTTATTTAACCAATCAAGAGATTGATAAGTATAATATTCTTAAAGCTTCATTTATGGCAATGCATAAAGCTATAAACTTACTACGCTTAAAACCGGAGTTATTATTAATTGATGGCAACCGATTTATTGCATACCAAAATGTACCACATGTATGTATAGTAAAAGGAGATGAAAAATACCAGAGTATAGCTGCCGCTTCTATACTTGCCAAAACATACAGAGATGAGTTTATGTTAAAAGCAGCAGAGAAATTTCCGCAATATAAATGGGATAATAACAAAGGCTATCCAACCAAAGCACATCGTGAGGCAATTAAACAGTATGGTACAACTCCCCTGCACCGCTTAACTTTTACATTACTAAATGAGCAGTTAAGTCTTTCCATTTGAAATAATTCTCAGAAAAATAATGTTACAAAAAAAGGTGGTTATGTTAAAATAACCACCTTTTCAAATTTTATAATAAAATCAATTAATGAATAGCAAGTTTTGCTTTGTAGGTTTCACCTTTTAAAGTTACATGTACAAAATAAATTCCAGGTTTTAATGAAGAAACATCCATTTGGTTTGTTTCTAATGTTTGAGTTAACATTGCTTGCCCGGTTAGGTTATATACAACTACAGATGCTCCTTGCATATTTTCTGCAAAAGTTACATACTCATTTGCCGGATTTGGATAAACCTGAATATTTTTTGCTTCTTTAGCCACTTCAGTTATACCAACAGCAGGTGCAGTAAATAATGTACGTCTAGTTCCTTGAGTTAGCCATCCGCCTGACCCATCAGAAGGATAACCAATTGCGCTATCTACTTTATTACCGGTGTAATAAAATACATACTTCATATTTTCTTCGTTATCTATTACAATATCCAATCTAGCACCTGTATAAGAATATTCAGTTTCGTCATCCTTTATCCAATTTGTTCCATTATAATTATAATTTACATGTTTGGTTATATTTGATCCGGTGTAAGTAAATGAATCCAACTGTTCATTACTCCATGTAGAAGATGATTCATCGTATGATTGTTTTAAACGTGATATAATATTATTCGAACCGTCATATCCAAGTGTAATACGTTCATCGGATACCCAACTACCACTTTCGTCTTCAAATGTTTCAAGAGTTGACAAATTACTTCCTGTATAAGTATAAACTGTGCGAGATTGAGGTGAAGTCATCCCCATTATTGAGAATGAAACAATTCTTTCAGTTAATTTATTACTTCCATCATAAATTAATGAGTCGCGGTAATTAATTCCCATACCTGATGTAGTAAAAACACCACCATAAGGATTATTTTTACCTGAGCTATAAGTAAGATTTGTACCGGTTACAGTAACTGATGTACCTCCAGGTACAGTCATAGTTCTTGAAAAATCAGTTACCTGATTGCTTCCATCATAAGTATAGGTTTGATCTACATTAAATATTGCAGTAAATGTACCTGAAGTTGAGTCAGCTTCTTCCATTTTTAACTTAGTTTGTCTTCCTTTTGCATCTACAACACCTTCAATTCTACTTTCATTAACCCAACTCATTGTAGAAATTTTAAAATCTTGAGTGGTAGCTACACCATTCTTAAATAAAATATTCATTTCAGGAAAAATAACTTCTGATTTAGGCTCATTTGCTACATTAAAAAATGATAGCGGGGCTTCCAAATTATTAATTTGCGCATTGGCGGTAAGACTTGTAAAACCTGCAAGTACAAACGTAGAGAGTAAAAGTTTTTTCATAAATTTTAATTAATTTCAAACAAATTTAGACATTTTCAGTTTCAAACCAAATTCATATTTAAATAATTATCAACGAATTTTTAAGGAATAAACTTCAAAATTGTT
>JACFNJ010000172.1 GCA_019454865.1 Bacteroidia bacterium | reverse complement strand
AAGGAATGGACATCTGCAAAAAGTAAAGAGGAATTAGCTGAAAAAATGCAACATAAACTTAAAGAAAATTTTATAGGTGTTGTTTTTGGATTTCAGCAACCAATTCAATTGCGATTTAATGAATTAATGACCGGTGCAAGACAAGATGTGGTGCTAAAAGTGTATGGCGAAGACTTAAATCAACTTGCATTGTATGCAAAACAAGTAGGTGCTATTGTTGAAAAAACACAAGGTACAACGGATGTTTTTATTGAGCGAACAACTGGTTTGCCACAAATTATGATAAACTACCATCGTGATAAAATAGCACAATACGGATTAAACATTAAAGATATTAATGAAACTATTAATGCTGCTTTTGCCGGGCAAAGCGCAGGTTTAGTTTTTGAAAATGAAAGACGTTTTGATTTGGTTGTACGGTTAGAAAAAACAAATCGTTCAAACATTGATGATGTTAAAAACTTATACATCACTACGCCAAATGGTAACCAAATCCCATTGTATCAATTGGCTGATATCAAATTGGAAATGGGTCCAAATCAAATTCAACGCGATGATGCAAAACGAAGAGTAGTTGTTGGTTTTAATATTAGGAATGATGATGTGCAAAGTGTAGTAAACAGACTAAAAGAAAATATTGAAAAAGAATTGAAGTTTGCTTCCGGTTATTACATTACGTATGGAGGTTCATTTAAAAACTTTGATGAGGCTAAGGCACGTTTGTATGTTGCTGTTCCGGTAGCATTGGGGTTAATATTCATTTTACTTTATTTTACTTTTCATTCTTTAATTCAAGCATTCATTATTTTTACTGCTATTCCATTAAGTGCAATTGGGGGCATAGCTGCATTATGGTTCCGTGATATGCCATTTAGTATTTCTGCCGGAGTAGGATTTATTGCTTTATTTGGCGTATCTGTATTAAACGGAATTGTACTGATTAATGAATTTAATTACCTGAAGAAAACAACTGAATTAAGTTCTATTGAAATTGCTAAGATAGGTTCAATTAATCGTTTGCGCCCGGTATTAATGACTGCATTGGTTGCTTCATTAGGGTTTTTACCAATGGCTATTTCGCAAAGTAGCGGGGCTGAGGTGCAAAAACCATTAGCTACGGTTGTAATAGGTGGATTAGTATCTGCTACATTTCTAACCTTATATATACTTCCAATACTATATTTAGTTGCTGATAAAATAAAACTAAATAAGGCTAAGTATGCAGCAGCAATTCTTGTTGTATTAGGATTTAATTTGCAAACTAATGCTCAAACCAAAATTGGTTTGTCAGAAGCAATAGAAATAGCATTAAGCAATAATCCAAAAACAGCTGCCGCAGAATTGCAAGTGAAATATAGGCAGGCATTGAAAAAGAGCAGCACTGAAATTCCAAAAACCGAAGTATTGTTAATGCAAGGACAGTATAACAGCTACCATTCGGATGATAATAATGTAACACTTACGCAGAGTTTACCTTTTCCAACATTTTTTGGTGCACAGAATAAATTGAATAATCTTCAAATTAAATCAGCACAACTGCAACAGCAAGTAACTAAAAATGAATTAGTGCTGGAAGTTAAAAAGGCATATAATCAACTTCAGTTTTTGTATCAAATACAAAAATTACTGGTACAAACAGATAGCATCTTTGTGCAATTTGAAAAGGCTGCAACTGCTCGATACACTTCGGGTGAGGCTACTTTGATGGAAAAATCTACTGCAAGCCTGCAAGCAATGGAAGCCAAGAATAAATTAAAACAATTGGAGTTACAGATAAATTCAAGTATGACTCAATTTAACACTTTGCTCAATGGAAATACATTTTATTCAATCACCGATGAGGAGTTTTTGCCAATATTACAGGATATAATAATTGACAGTTTATGGATTCAAAATAATTTGGATTTGCAAGTTTTAAATGAACAAATAAATGTAGCAAACCAAGAAAAAAGAGTTGAAGTTAATCGTTCCTTGCCTGATATTTCAATAGGTTATTTTAGTCAAACATTAATAGGTACAGAAAATCATTCTAATAATTCCTTTGCAGGAGCAAACACACGCTTCCAAGGTTTTACTTTGGGTGTAGCTTTACCATTGTGGTATTTGCCTACTGCCGCCAAAATAAAAGCTGGAGCATTACAAGCAAGTATTGCAAAAAAGAATTATGAAAACATGAAAAATATTCTTCAAAAAGAATACCTAACCGGAATTGCAGTGTATAAACAAGCCCAAGTTAATTTGGAGTACTATACAAATGCTGCTTTGCCTAATGCCAATTTGTTATTAAAGCAAGCGCAAGTTTCGTATAAAAATGGCGAAGTAAGTTACAATGAATTTTTACAAGCAATTAGAAGTACAACAGATATTAAACAAAATTATTGGTTAGCAATAAAAGAATATAACGATGCAGTATTTACGCTGCAATATTTACAAGGTAAAAAATAAAATTATTATGAAAAGATATTATATAGGTTTTGTTGTTGTTTATTTATTGGTAATTACCTCGTGTGGTAACAATAAAGTAAGTGAAACGGATGCAGCACACAAGCACTCATCCCATGAAGATGAAATTGTAATAAGTGAAATCCAATTTAAAAATTCAGGAATAGAGGTAGGAGCTATTGAAACAAAGAAAATTTCAACTACCATTAAAGCAAACGGTACATTGGATGTGCCTCCTCAAAATTTAATCAGTATATCGGCACCATACGGTGGATTTGTGAAAAGCACAGAATTGTTGCATGGTAAATTTGTAAAGAAGGGTGAGGTACTTGCCATTATGGAACATCCGGATTATATTCAGTTGCAACAAGAATATTTAGAAACTAAAAGTAATTTAAACTTTGCTAAAGCTGAGTTTGAAAGGCAGCAAATGTTAAATAAAGAGGAAGTAAACAGCACAAAAACTGTTCAAAAAGCAAAAACAGAATTTGAAGTATTACAAGCAAGATACAAAGGTATTCAGGCAAAATTAGAATTAATTCACATTGATATAAAGAAGTTGGAGTCAGGTACAATTCAAAAAACAATAGAATTGCGTTCGCCAATTAATGGATACGTAACGCAGGTTTATGTAAATATCGGAGCATTTGTAAATGCAAATACTGTTTTGTTTGAAATAGTAGATACCGAACATTTACATGCTGAGGTTAGTGTTTTTGAAAAAGATATCAATGCAATAAAAGTAGGGCAGAGGGTAAGTGTGATTTTAGCTAATGAAAGTAAACCACGCACTGCAAAAGTATATCTTATTGGTAAAGAAATAGCACCCGATAGAACAGTAAAAATACATTGCCACCTGGATGAAGAAGATACGCATTTGCTTCCAGGAATGTATTTAACTGCATTTATTGAAGCTGCGGATGAAAACACACAAGCCTTACCGATTAATGGAATTGTATTGTTTGAGGGTAAAAGTTATGTTTTTGAATTGGTGAACCATACGAAAGGTAATTATACTTTTAAACGAATTGAAGTGCAGCAAGGAACCACCGATAAAAATTATATTGCAATACAAGCCAATGAAATGCTTACAAATAAAAAGTTAGTGTTACAAGGAGCACATGCATTATTGGCTGCAATGGCAAATACCGAAGATAGCGGACATGGACATGCGCATTAAGTTTTTTTGTAAATAATAAGGAATACCTTTTGTAGATCCTTTTGATTACTTTCGTGCAATTATTAAATAATTCAAACCAAACAATAGTATCATGAGAAAAAAAATCATTGCAGGAAATTGGAAAATGAATAAAACCTTTGAAGAGGGTTTGGCATTAGTTACAGAAATAATTGGTATGACCAAAGATGAATATAGCGGTAGCGCTAAGGTTGTATTGATACCACCATTTATACATGTGAATGCAGTAAGTAAAATGGTAGCAGGAAATGCTAATATACAAGCTGGTGCACAAAATTGCAGCAATTATGATAGTGGTGCATATACCGGTGAGGTAAGTGCCGGAATGATAAAAAGCTGTGGAGCATCTTATGTGATTATAGGGCATAGTGAGCGCAGACAGTATTTTAATGAAACCAATTCATTATTGGCTAGTAAAACAGATGCAGTGCTTAAAAATGGTTTAACATGTATTTATTGCTGTGGCGAAACATTGGAAGAACGTGAAGCAAATCACCATTTTGATGTACTAAAGAAACAAGTAAGTGAAGGCTTATTCCATTTAACAGCAGAGCAGTTTGAAAATGTTGTAATCGCTTACGAACCGGTTTGGGCAATAGGTACAGGGAGGAATGCAACTCCGGAACAAGCAGAAGAAGTACATGTTTACATTCGTAACTTAATTAAAGAATTATACACTGCGGAAATTTCTGAAAACATTGTTATTCAATACGGTGGAAGTGTTAAACCGGACAATGCGAAAGAACTTTTAAATCAGCCTAATATTGACGGGGCATTAGTCGGCGGCGCATGTTTGAAAGCAGATTCTTTCTTAAAAATAATTTAAGCGTGTTGAGCTAAAAAATAATTTCAAATTCAGAACCGTCTTTATACAAGACGGTTTTTTATTTTAAAGTTTTAATATTTTACGCGACGACGTAAAAATTTTCCGGCAAAAATAATTTTTACAACACAAACATCTGTTCTTAATCACAAAAAATATTTTTTTTCATGTTTGAGTGAAAAAAAATGAAAAATATTTTCAACATAACTTCAAAACTCATTGACAAAAAAAAAATTAGAGTTATATTTGCACAAAAAATTTTTTTTAGTGAGTACAAAATTTTTTCTACGAACAAAAATCATCTGAATGTCGCATTAGCATACAATGTGAAACCGGAAAGCGATGCTTTCATCCAATCAGTGTCTCCAATCCGAAAGAATTCCAAAGTAAATACACAGTTAATTACTCAAGATATGTTCGCCGAGTGGGATACAATTGAAACAATAACCGCAGTTAAGGATGCTTTATCGGTTTATCATAACGTTACAATGGTTGAAGCGGACCTAAATGCGTTTGAGAAATTTAAAGAAATCTCTCCAGATATTGTTTTCAATATAGCGGAAGGCTTTTACGGAATCAGCCGTGAAGCTCAAATTCCGGCGATGCTTGATATGCTGAACATTCCTTACACAGGTTCGGATCCGTTAACTCTTTCAG
>JACFNJ010000171.1 GCA_019454865.1 Bacteroidia bacterium | reverse complement strand
TATATAATACACGTCAGGAAACAGAAAGTTTACTACGTTGGTCTGGTAATAGTACAGAGTATTATGACTATGTAAAGAATTATTGGGTTGGTGTTTTAGGAAGTGAAAGTGCATGGAATAAAGCAATTCATAATGGATTTACTTCGTCAATGAAAACTCCTGTTGGTTACACAACTTCAGTATTGCCACAAGATGCAGTAAATGCAGCTTTCCAAACATACACAAGCAATAAAGACAAGGTAGAACTTTCATTATACACAAAAGTAGGTGTTAATGATGGTCGATATGCAAATAACCCTTGGTTACAAGAATTACCTGATCCTATTAGTAAAGTATGTTGGGATAATTATGCTTCAATTGGAAAAGTAACTGCCGATCGCTTAAATATAAAAGATGGCGATTTAGTTAACATTAAATCTAAATCCGGCTCAATAGAAAACATTCCTGTTTTAGTTCAACCCGGACAAGCTCGCGAAACTATTTCCATTGCATTAGGCTATGGAAGAACCGCAGGAGGAAGAGTTGGAAAAAATGTAGGTAAAAATGCTTATGTATTTGCCGGGTTTAATGGTAAGACTTTTGATTATACAGCAAATGATATTACTGTAGAAAAAGCAAATGGAAGCTATGAACTAGCACAAACACAAACACATCATACCATTGAAGGTCGTGATATTATTCGCGAAGCATCTTTAAAAGAATTTATAAAAGACCCAAATGCAGGCAATCACACGCATGCTCATATCATAACATTATGGGATGAACATGATACCAAAGGACATCGTTGGGCAATGGCAATTGATTTAAATGCATGTACCGGATGTGGTGCTTGTGTAGTAAGTTGTAATGCTGAAAATAATGTTGCTGTAGTTGGTCGTCAGGAAATTTTGAAGAGCAGAGAGATGCACTGGATACGTATTGATAGATACTATTCATTTAAAAATCATGATGGAAAAACTGCTACACGTGAAAATAGAATGGCAGGCGAATGGTTAAAGGGAAAAGAAGAAGGCTTAATTACAGCAGCAGATACGGATTTTGAAAATGTTAGAGTAGCATTTCAGCCTATGCTTTGCCAACATTGCGGACATGCACCTTGCGAAACAGTTTGCCCTGTTTTAGCTACTGTACATAGTTCTGAAGGATTAAACCACATGGCATATAATCGTTGTGTTGGTACACGCTATTGCGCTAATAACTGCCCTTATAAAGTAAGAAGATTTAATTGGTTTAAATACGCAGAAAACGACCAATTTGATTATTACATGAACAACGATTTGGGAAGAATGGTTTTAAATCCGGATGTAACAGTGCGTTCACGTGGTGTTATGGAAAAATGTTCTTTCTGTATTCAACGTATTCAGGCAGGTAAATTACAAGCTAAATTAGAAAATCGTAAAGTAAAAGATGGTGATGTAAAAACAGCTTGCCAACAATCGTGCCCGGCTGATGCAATTATTTTTGGCGATGTAAACGATTCAAAGAGTGAAATTGCTAAGTTGTATAAAAACGAAAGAAGTTATGTAGTATTAGAAGAATACAACGTTCAACCATCCATTACATACATGACTAAAATAAGAAATGTAGAAGAGAGTTTAGCAACAGGAAAAAAGGCTTCTTCACATGAAAAAGCTCATGCAGAACATGCCAATTAAATTTTAAAATTATTAATCGGAAATAAATAAAAAGTACACATGTCATACGAATCACCGATAAGAGAAGCATTAGTTACAGGAGGTAAAACATACTCGGATGTAACACGCGAAATTTTGCACCCTATGGAAAATAAAGCAAGTAAATCTTGGTGGCTTGCATTTCTATTTTCTGCACTAGTTTTGGGTGTGTGGTTATTTTATGTTTGCTATACATTTTGGGAAGGCTTAGGAGTATGGGGATTAAATAGAACAGTAGGTTGGGCATTTGATATTACCAATTTCGTATTTTGGGTTGGTATTGGTCATGCAGGAACATTGATATCAGCAGTATTGTTATTATTCCGCCAAAAATGGCGTATGTCAATTAACCGCTCAGCAGAAGCGATGACAATTTTTGCCGTTATTTGTGCTGCTTCGTTTATCATAATCCACATGGGGCGTCCATGGATGGTTTACTGGCCATTACCATTGCCTAATGCATTTGGCTCATTATGGATAAACTTTAACTCGGCTTTAGTTTGGGATGTATTTGCAATCTCAACATACTTCTCTGTATCTTTAGTTTTTTGGTACATCGGATTAATACCAGACATAGCTACGACAAGAGATCGTGCAACCGGAATGCGTAAACATGTTTACAATTTCTTTTCAATGGGATGGAATGGTTCTACACGAACTTGGCATAGATATGAAATGGTTTCATTAATATTAGCCGGTATTTCTACTCCACTTGTATTCTCGGTACACTCAATTGTATCTATGGACTTTGCAACATCTATCGTTCCGGGCTGGCATACTACAATCTTCCCACCTTACTTCGTTGCAGGTGCAATTTTCTCAGGATTTGGAATGGTTCTTACCCTATTAGTAACCGGACGTGTTATTTTAAAACAAGAAAATTACATTACAATGGGACACCTGGATGCAATGTGTAGAATAGTAATGTTAACAGGTACAATGGTAGGTTTAGCTTATATTACCGAATTCTTTGTTGCAGCATATTCTGGTGTTCAATATGAGCAATACGCATTTTTAAATCGAGCATTTGGACCTTATGGATGGAGTTATTGGATAATGATGGGTTGTAACTTAATTGCCCCACAAGTATTTTGGACTAAATGGGCACGCTCAACACCATGGTTTATTTTCATAATGTCAATTTTTGTAAATATTGGTATGTGGTTCGAACGATTTGTAATTATCGTTACATCATTGCACCGAGATTTCTTACCATCAAGTTGGACTATGTACACTCCTACTATTGTTGAGGTAGGTATATTAATCGGTTCATTCGGATTATTCTTTACTTTATATTTCTTATTTGCACGCTTTTTACCAACAATCAATATGGCTGAAGTAAAATCAATTTTACCTACACACTCTACATCTGAGAAAGGAGAAACAGTTCATGGATAAAAAAATGTTACTGGGTATTTACGATAACCCGGATGCTACACTTAATGTAACTCGCAGTTTAAAAGAAAAAGGCTACGATGTACATGATGTTTATACTCCTTTTGCAGTACACAACTTAGACAGAGTATTAGGAGTTAAACGTACACGCTTATCAATTGCTGCATTTATATTTTCAATGATAGGTATTTCAACAGCGATAACTCTAATTGCTTACACCGGATATTTTGATTGGCCAATAAATATTGGTGGCAAACCATATCTTCATATTCCAACATACATACCAGTTACTTACGAATTAGGTATATTGTTTACAGCTTTCGGGATGGTAGCTTGCTTCTTCCTTGTAAACAGGATGTTTATGGGGAAAAATCCTGATATAATGGATATTAGAGTTACTGATGACCGCTTTGTAATTGCTGTAAATATTCACGAAGGAAAAACAGACTTAAACGATCTTTCTGCTATTTTTAAAAATGGTGGAGCATTAGAAGTAAGAGAAAGGATAGTTGAACCATGAAAAAAACAATATTAAATACTTTATCCATCGGGTTTGCTACAATGTTTTTTATAAGCTGTGGCAGTGCAGGAGGTGATAATCCGGGATCAGAATATGCTCCTAATATGTATGTATCGGAAGCATACGAACCAATGACACAAGTAGCAACAGAAGACCCAAATGCAGTAAATGGAAGCAACAAAATCAATCCACTAGGAATGAATATGCGCCTACCTGCAAAAGGTACTATTGCTCGTGGGCAATTGGATTATGCAACTTACAGTTCACCTAATACTTATCAAGCGTACGAAGCTGCAAGTGCATTAAAAAATCCTATTCCTGCTACAGAAGAAAATCTAAAAGAAGGTAAACGATTATATAACATTAATTGTACACCATGTCATGCAGAAGACGGTAAAGGCGAAGGTACAATTGTAAAAGACGGAAAATATCCTCGCGTACCAAATTATGCAGATAGACTTCCCACAATTGATGAAGGAAGAGCTTTCTTTAGTATTTCACACGGAAAAAACTTAATGGGCTCTTATGGCTCAGTATTAACACCAACTCAGCGTTGGCAAGTTGTACACTATATTTATCAGTTAAGTGGAGTATCAAATACTTCAGCAAATTCAAGTAAATAATTAAAATATTACACAAGATGGGACACGCAACAGCCATTCAATTAAAAGAAGAAAAATTTGTATTTACCGATAAAGCAAAACGCTTTTCGTATATACTTATGGGTGTAGGACTATTACTTGCAATAGTTGGATATTTTACATACCATCCATCTATTGAGGGTTTAACAGAGGAGCAACTTCATCATTTACCTATTAAAAGATTATTAGGAAGTATTTTATTTAATGGATATTTCTTTTTCCTTATTGGTTCATTAGCAATAATCTTTTTAGTAATTAATCAACTTAGTAATGCGGGTTGGTATGTATCATTTCGCAGGGTATTAGAAGCAATTAGTGAGTTTATGCCTTATGGTGCTATTATTGTTTTCTTAGTTGTATTTTTAAGTCTTTATGTATTTCATGGTGGTATTTACCATTGGGCACACGATGGTGTAACAGATATTGACCCTTTATTAGCTAAAAAAACGTGGTACTTAAATAAAACTTTCTTTACTCTACGTGTTGCATTATTCTCAGGTTTTTGGGTATGGGCAGCAAGTATGGTAAGAAAATATTCTCGCTTAGAGGATAAACACTCAACAGGTTTAACGGATACAACTTACTTTGATAAAACTTATCGCTTATCTGCACTTTTCATGTTTGTATTTGGCTTTACATTTAGTATGTATGCATGGGATATTGCTATGAGTGTTGATGCACATTGGTATTCTACAATCTTTACTATTTATAACTTTGCAACTGGATGGATTAGCGCAGTAACTGTATGTTATTTATTAACATGGTATTTACGTAAAAATGGATATTTAGAAGGTATCGTTTCTGATGAACACATGCAGGATTTAGGAAAATGGATGTTTGCATTATCTATGTTTTGGAGCTATATGTGGGTTGCACAATTTTTATTAATTTGGTACTCTA
>JACFNJ010000170.1 GCA_019454865.1 Bacteroidia bacterium | reverse complement strand
ACTTAGCATTGAAATCATAAAAATAATACCCATTGGCTTGCTGTTCTTTTTTTAAAAAAGGCTTTACAAGTGCATCAATGTATGTTCTTCTGGCGGCTATCATAAATGCGCTTTTATTTTTTTTGATGGGACCTTCTACCATTAATCGGGATGAAATTAAACCAATGCCGCCATTTACTTTGTATTTGTTTTCATTGCCTTCTACCATGTTTACATTAAGTATAGACGAAATTCTTCCACCGTAGTTAGCAGGTATTCCACCTTTTATAATTTCTAAATTTCTAACTGCATCTGTATTAAATACCGAAAGAAAACCTAATAAATGCGAAGCATTATATATAACAGCGTCATCCATTAATATTAAGTTTTGATCAGGTCCACCACCTCTTACATAAAATCCGGTGCCGCCTTCGCCACCACTTTTTATTCCGGGTAATAATGTAATTGCTTTTAACACATCCGGCTCTCCAAAAATTACAGGCAGTGTTTTTATTTGTTCTGCTTTCAGCTCTACTCTGCTCATTTCAGTACTTGTAACCGCCTTATTTGTTCGCTCTCCGGTTATTATTACATCGTTTATTTGTGTAGAAACTTGTGCAAGTGAAAAGTTCAATTTCTTATCGCTGTTGATTGTAAGTGTTGTGCTTTTAGTGCTGTATCCTAAGTATGTAACAGTAATTGTATAATTGCCTGCCGGTAGTTTTAATTGATAATTACCGGATGCATCCGTAGCGGTTCCATAGTTTCCGGGCTCAGCTTTAACAATAGCTCCAATTAATACTTCTTTTGTTAAGGAGTCTTTAATGTTTCCGGTTAATAATTGTGCATTACTTAATATAGGAAACGCAAGCAGGATGAATAAAATTTTTAAATTGAGATTATACATTTTTTAGGGATGTGCGAATATAATTGCTAATTGGTAAATCGGCAAGGGTTAATTTTTTAATTATAGCAGGATAATAATTGATAAATATGAGCATATTTGTTTTGTTGTTTTTTAAAACGAAAAAGTAATGAATTATTATGCAGTAATAGTAGCAGGAGGAAGCGGAAAACGTATGAATAGCAATATTCCTAAGCAGTTTTTATTGTTAAATAATAAACCAATATTGATGCATACCATTGCCAAGTTTGAAAAATTATGTAAAGAAATAATAGTTGTACTTCCCGAAAATCAAATTGTTTATTGGGAATCACTATGCAAAGAATTTGCGTTTAATGTAAAACATACAATTATTAAAGGTGGAGATGAACGATTTTTTTCGGTTAAGAATGGATTACAAGCCATACAGGCAGATGAAGGAATAGTTGCAATACATGATGGTGTACGTCCCTGCGTTGCGCATCAATTATTAAAAGATAGTTTTGATAATGCTAAAAATAATTCAAGTGCAGTAACCTATGTACGATTAAAAGATAGTGTCAGGCAATTGATTGGTTCATCAAACAAAGCTGTAAGTAGAAATGATTTTGTATTGATTCAAACCCCTCAAACTTTTGAATTAAAATCTATAAGAGCAGCATATCAGCAGCAATTTTCTACTTCATTTACGGATGATGCAACTGTATTTGAAGCAGCAGGAAATACAGTGAATTTAATTGAAGGGAGCTACAAAAACATTAAAATTACTACCGAGGAAGATTTAGCAATAGCAGAAATATATTTACAAAACTCAAACTAAAAAGGTGAATTAAATTCAGTGAAATTTGGTAGTAATGCATCTTTTTCACTAATAATAGGGTTAGATATTCCCCAGTTAATGCTTAGTGTTTTATCATTCCACAAAATTCCGTTTTCACTTTCTTTGTTATACACATTGGTACATTTGTACTCAAAAATTGTATTATCTGCTAATGTAGCAAAGCCATGCGCAAACCCTGAAGGGATCCAAAATTGAATCTTATTTTCTTCACTTAATTCAATTGCAAAATGATGTCCGTATGTTGCTGATTTTTTTCTAATATCAACTACCACATCCAAAACAGCGCCTTTTACTACACGTATTAATTTCCCTTGGTCAAACGGGGGAGATTGAAAATGTAAACCTCTTACTGCATTTTTATGCGATAACGATTGGTTGTCTTGTAAAAACTCATCCGTAATACCAACCTCTTTAAATTTGATTTTATTATACGATTCAAAAAAATATCCTCTGCTGTCGTAAAATACTTTTGGAGTAAGTATTAGTAATCCTTCAATAGGTGTTGTTTTTATTTCCACTACTTATGTTTGTTGTGATGTTAGTTTAAAAAGTTGTTTTATAATGCAGGGCGAGTATAATATCCGGTACCATTATATTCACGCTTATGTGGACTTACTTTGCATGTGTTACTACATGCTCCTTCCATTTCTTCACTACAGGTTTCACACATGTTAAATTGTTCGTTACATTCTACATTTGCACAATTTAAACTTCTGTTGGTAGGAGTTCCACATTTTTTGCAATTAGCAATAGCTTCTGGATTAACAGTATTTATCGGGATACTAACTCGTCCATCAAATACATAAAGGTTGCCATCAAAGTCTTTGCCTCCGGTTTCTTTGGCATAACCTATTATTCCATTGTGTAACTGATATACATCTTTAAAGCCTTGTTTTATCAAATATGCAGATGCTTTTTCGCATTTTATTCCGCCTGTACATACGGTAATTACTTTTTTGTTTTTGTATGGTTCTAATTCCACTACCTTGTTTGGAAACTCCCTAAAGGTTTCAATGTTTAGTGTAATTGAGTTTTTAAATTTACCCAAACGAGTTTCGTAATTGCTGCGTACATCAATTACTACGGTGTCTTCATCTTCTTTCATCTTTGCAAACTCCTCACCCGTTATATGTTTTCCGGTTTCTTTCGTTGGGTCAATTTCATTTGGATTGCGTAATCCGGAATGAACAATTTCTTTTTTGTATCTTACATGTATCCGATTAAATGCATGCTCATGATGCTTGTCAATTTTAAACTCGATGCCTGCAAATCTTGAGTCATTTTTCAGATGATTCATGTATTTTGTACATGCATCTTCCGTTCCGCTAATTGTTCCGTTTATTCCTTCGTGTGCAATGTAAATTCTGCCTCTAATGCCTATTTCTTTGCAAAATGCAAGATGGCTGTGAACCATTTCTTCAGCATCACATATAGTTGTGTAATGGTAATACGCTATTACCAAAAAGTTTGTATTGCTATTCGCCATTTTCAAGATGGGTTAACAGTAAATTAATAAAGGTGCAAATGTAAGGGATGATTTTTAAACTAAAAAACATCCTTTTTTTCTTTGAAATAGAGGTGAAAATATGGAAAATATTTTAGATGAATTTATAGTTTTTTTATGTGTGATAATAGATTAATTGGTTAGGCATAGCTCTATCAAAAAACATTCTATGTTACTTTTTTTATTTCCTAAAAATTGTTTTTATATCTTGCCCAAATGAAAAAATATTTTGTACTAATTGCTGTTTTATTTTTTAGTTTAAGTTCTGCATTTGCTCAGTTGGGCGAATATCGCAGTGCTGAAAATTCATATTATTGGAAAAACAGGAAACCATTTGAAGGATACTGGCAACAAGATGTAAATTATACCATAAAAGCAACACTTATTGATAGCTTAGATGTAATTGATGCAATACAAGATTTAGTATATTACAACAACTCACCCGATACTTTATATGAAGTATATTTTCATTTGTATCAAAATGCCTTTTTAAAAGGAGGGTATTTGGAGTCGTTAAATAAAACCAATAATTTTTACCAACGTTTTGGGAAGTATGAAAGCTATGGTAAAGGTACCGAAATAGAAAGCTTTAAGGTATTAGGAAGTGTTAGTAATGATACTTCAAATACATTTGGTGAAGGCAATGCTATTACACTTATACCGATGATAGATTACAGTATAATGCGTGTAACTTTAGCACAGCCCGTTATACCAAATAGTTCTGTAACCTTTCAAATAAAATTTAAAACTTACTTTGATGATGGCGGCAACCAGCGCAGGCGTATGAAACTTTATGGCGCTTATGGATATAAGCATTATAATGGAGTACATTGGTATCCTCGTATTTGTGTTTATGATAGGAAATTTGGATGGGAAACAGACCAACATTTGGGTAAAGAGTTTTATGGAGATTTTGGCACATACCATGTGGAACTAACCATGCCAAGCCATTACGTAATGGATGCTACCGGATTGTTGCTTAATAAAGATGAGGTATTGCCAAAAGCATTGCGTGAAAAATTAGATATAAAAAACTTTGCGAATAAACCTTTAGAAGAGAAGCCCTCAGAAATTATACCTATTGATGGTAGTTATAAAACATGGAAATTTCGTTCAATCAATACACATGATTTTGCATGGACGGCAGACCCAACTTATCGCATTGGTGAAGTTAATTTGCCATTGCCAAATGGTAACGTAGTGCAGTGTATTGCATTAGCACAAGAGCCACATGCTGCACGGTGGCAAGATGCAGCTTTGTTTTGCGCTAAAGTAGTGGAATTGTATTCCAAAGATTTTGGCATGTATGCGTATCCTAAAATGATTGTAGCCGATGCACAAGATGGAATGGAATATCCAATGCTAACCTTGGATGGTGGACTTTCACCCGGGTATTATGGTTTATTTGCGCATGAAATTGGGCATAATTGGTTTTTTGGTATGGTAGGAAATAATGAAACATACAGAGCTAGTTTGGATGAAGGATTTACACAATTTCTTACCCATTGGAGCATGACACGTTTAACTAACGAAAATCCCAAAACAAATGGCAAAGGTTACGTAGCAAAACATTATAAGCCACTTCCATTGTTGGATCAAAATATTTATTGGGGATATTTAAGGGATGCAATTAACGGAAGCGATATGCCTTTAAATACACACAGCGATGATTTTAGCGGTGCATTAGGGCATGGTGGTGGTTACTCCCATGTGTATTACAAAACAGCTACCATGTTGTATAATTTGCAATATGTATTGGGTAATGATTTGTTTCATGCTGCTATACGTAATTATGTTGAACAATGGAAAATGTGTCATCCATATTTTGAAGACTTTAGAAACAGTATTATTCAGTTTACTCACGTTGATTTAAATTGGTTTTTTGACCAATGGATGGAAACTACTAAAACAATAGACTATGCTATACAAGGTTCT